>JAILMV010000004.1 GCA_024692185.1 Bacteroidales bacterium
ATGCCGCAACCCTGCTGGCCGCGATGCTGCAGGGCCTGCAACGCCAGGAATGCATGCCTGGAGGACTGTTCTACACCGTAGATACCTACAACGCCGCATTCTTCATGAAGTTCTCTCATTGGATTATTTCTGTATTGTCGATAAGATTTGAACCAGTCTGGATGTCAGTTCGCGACGACTGTATGACGCTGCAGCTGTTTCCTGCGAGGGCTTAGCGGACGGGGAATGCAGGTACCGGACCCCTTTTTTCGGGGTACGGACCTGCCCTTTCCCCGCCGCGGAAGAAGAAACAGCTGCAGCCCTGATGAATTCGGCTGGATCATTTGTCCAGTCTATCATTTCGCCGGTACCGGTAGCACGCAGCAGATCGGCAGCAGCACTATCCTCCGGCCCGATTCCCAGAATGCACGGCGCGGAAGGCCCGGCGGCCGCAGCCATGCATTCGAAAATCTTTCCCGGATAAACCTTGGAATACTCCGGCCCATGCCTCAACGGCAAAAGGATCACATCCGCCTGCCGCAACTCCGCAACCGACTCAGGATGAGGCAGATAGCCAAGCAGCCGCAACTGCTCTCCCAGCCCCGCCTCGCGAACAGCCTCAACAATCTCCGTATCCACCTTCCCCGCCAGACGTATCTCCAGCCTTGAAGCGAACTCCTCCGACTCGGCACAAAGCCCGGCCAGGGCCTTCCAGAGCTCCAGGGGATTGCCATCGGAGGCGAAAAGGCCGGTATGTACCAGGCGGAACTTGCCGTCGGTACGCGGCGGAAGGGCGGCGGCGAAGTCGGATTCGTCGTAACCATTGGTAATCAGGAAGACGGGAGTATCTGTCTGGGCCACGAAGTCCGCACGCACGCGGGGAGTCACGGAAATCACCGCATCCGCCTCGTCCAGCACGGCCTTCTCCAGCGCGAAATGACGCTTGCGCACCCAGGGCAGGAAAGGCAGGTTCTCGAAATAGAACATGCGCGTCCAGGGATCCCGGAAATCGGCCACCCAGGGCACTCCGGTAATCTTATGCACACCCCGGCCTATCAGATGCACGGAATGCGGCGGGCCGGTGGTGATAATCACATCTACCGGATTCTGCTTCAGATATCTGCAGAGAAAATCGACCGAAGGCCTTACCCAGCCGGCGCGGGGATCCGGGACGAAGAAATTGCTTCGCACCCAGAGCATCAGCTTCTGCTTCCAGTTCTTCTTCTGCGAATTTATAGGGTTCACCCCAGCACCCTTCGAGGAACGCTTCCCCGCCAGGCGATGGTAGATGGCATAGGGCTCGCGTATGGGCTGCTTCAGCACCTCCGCCTCCGGGGGGATCTCCTCCAGCAGGCTTTCATCTACCGCAAGCTGTTCGGGGTTGGAAGGGGTGTAAATTACGGGCTGCCAGCCGTTCTCGGGGAGATATTTGGAGAATTTCAGCCAGCGCTGCACGCCCGAGCCTCCGGTGGGAGGCCAGTAGTAGGTTATGATGAGGGCCCTACGCATCGAGCCCGATCTCCTCTTTCATCGCCCGTAGCAGGTCGAAGGCCTGCATGGGGGTCATATTATTAAGATCCGCTGCTTCCAGACGGGCACGCAGGGCGCCCAGGGTAGGGTCGTCGAGCTGGAAGAGGTTCAGCTGCACGGAGCCGTCGTCCTGCACCGAGCCGGCCGAGGCCACGGCCTTGACACTGTTCTCCTTGCGCTCCAGGTCCTTCAGGGTACGTTCCGCGCTCTCCACTATCTCCCGGGGCATTCCTGCCAGCCTGGCCACGTGGATACCGAAACTGTGGGACACGCCGCCCTCTGTCAGTTTGCGGAGGAAGATGATGTCCTTCCCTACCTCCTTGACCGCGATGTGGTAATTCTTCACGCGCGGGTAGATCTCTTCGAGGTCGTTCAGCTCGTGGTAGTGGGTGGCGAAAAGGGTCTTGGCCCCGCGGCCGAACTTGTGGATGTATTCCACCAGGGCGCGGGCTATGCTCATTCCGTCGTAGGTCGAGGTTCCGCGGCCGATTTCGTCCAGCAGCACCAGCGAGCGGGCGGAGAGGTTGTGCATTATCATCGAGGTCTCCAGCATCTCCACCATGAAGGTAGATTCTCCGCGGGAGATGTTGTCGGTGGCGCCGACGCGGGTGAATATCTTGTCGAAATAGCCGAATTTGGCGGCCGTGGCGGGCACGAAGGAACCCACCTGCGCCATCAGCACTATCAGGGCCGTCTGCCTCAGCAGGGCGGACTTACCGGCCATGTTCGGACCGGTCAGAATCATTATCTGGGTGTCGGAAGAATCCAGGTGCACGTCGTTCGGCACGTATTCCTCTCCCGGAGCCATCAGGGTCTCGATTACGGGATGGCGGCCGGCCTTGATGTCCAGCACCGTGCCGTCGTCCACCACCGGGCGGCAGTACCTGCGCTCGATGGCCTGCAGGGCGAAGCCGGAGAGGACGTCGATCTGGGAGATGATGTCGCAGTTGGTCTTGATGTCGCGGATGCATTTCTGCACCTCGGCTATCAGGGCGGCGTAGATGCGGCTCTCGATTTCATATATGGTGCCCTCGGCGCTCAGGATCTTCTGCTCGTACTCCTTGAGTTCCTCGGTTATGTAGCGCTCGGCGCCCACCAGGGTCTGCTTGCGTACCCATTCGGGAGGTACCTGGTCCTTGAAGGTATTGCGGACCTCGAGGTAGTAGCCGAAAACATTGTTGTAGCCTATACGGAGGGAGGAAATTCCGGTGCGTTCCACCTCGCGGGCCTGCATCTGGAGGAGGTAGTCCTTTCCGCCGGAGGAGATGTCCCGGAGCTCGTCCAGGGTCTTGTCCACGCCGGGGGCGATGACCGGGCCCTTGCCGATGGCCGCGGCGGGATCTTCCGCCATCGTGGCCTCTATGCGGGCGAGGAGCTTACCGCAGTTCTTCATCCCCTTTATCAGCTTATCCAGGGCCTCGATGCCGGTGTCGGAGCAGAGGGCCTTGACAGGGTCCATCTGCCTCAGGGACCTTCGCAGCTGCATCATTTCGCGGGGCAGTAGCTTGCCTGTAGCCGCGCGGGAAAGTATGCGTTCGAGGTCGCCCACGTCCGAAATCAGGCGACGGGCCTCGTCCAGCGGGCCTTCGTTGTCGTAGAAGAACTGGACTATGTCGTAGCGGGCGTTCAGGGCCGTGCGGTCCATTATGGGCATAGCCAGCCAGCTGCGCAGCAGACGCGCGCCCATAGGAGATGAGCAGCGGTCGAGCACATCTACCAGACTGGTGCCATCCCTGCCTGCGTTGGATGCGAAAATTTCCAGGTTGCGGATGGTGAAACGGTCCATCCACACGAACTTTCCTTCGTCGATGCGGGAGATGCCGCAGATGTTTCTGAGGCCCTCGTGGTGGGTCTGTTCGAGGTAGTAGATGAGGGCGCCGGCCGAGCAGATGGCGAGCGGCTGGGCCTCTACCCCGAAGCCCTTCAGGCTCTCGGTGCGGAGCTGGCTGCGGAGTTTTTCCGCCGCGGAATCATAGACGAAGGCCCATTCTTCGATGGGGGTGATGTAATAGTCCCCGAAACGCTCCTTGACTCCTTTAGCGCAGTCCCTCTGCACTACCAGCTCCTTGGGAGAGAAGGATGCCAGGAGGGTGCCGATGTAGTCCAGGGAGCCCTGGGCGGTGCGGAAGGTTCCGGTAGATGCATCCAGGAAGGCGGCTCCGGCCTGGTCCCCTTCGAAAGTGAGGCCGCAGAGCCAGTTATGTTCCTTCTGTTCCAGCATCCCCTCGCCGAATGCGATGCCGGGGGTGAGTATTTCAGTGACGCCGCGCTTGACCAGCTTGGCCTGCGCTAGCTTGGGGTCTTCCAACTGGTCGCAGATGGCCACTTTGTAGCCCGCCCGCACCAGTTTGGGAAGGTATTGCGCCAGGGCGTGATGGGGGATGCCCGCCATTGGGGTGTCGCCCTTCTCGCCGTTGGATTTGCGGGTCAGCACTATCCCCAGCACCTTGCTGGTGATAAGCGCATCGTCGCTATATGATTCGTAGAAATCACCCACGCGGAACAGCAGAACAGCGTCCGGATTC
>JAILMV010000053.1 GCA_024692185.1 Bacteroidales bacterium
GACGACCGTCCAGCTGAGCCCGCAGGAAGGCGGCATCGTGGAGAAGATCCTCATCGAGGAGGGCTCGCCGGTGAAGGCCGGCGACGCCATCCTGGTCCTGAGCAACGACAACCTGGACATGCAGATCCTGAATGCCGAGGCCGATCTGGCCGAGAAGGAGAACATCCAGCGCAACACGCAGATCTCGATGGAGCAGCAGAAGCTGGACGTCCGCCAGAACGTGCTGGAATACAGCATTCAGGTGGAGCGCCTACGCCGCGCCTACGAGCAGCAGAAGGCCCTCTATGAGGACAAACTCATCGCCCGCGAGGAGTACCTGAAGGCAGAAGAAGACTACCGGCTGGCACAGCAGAAGTACGATCTGATCCGCGAGCGCGCCGTTCAGGACAGCCTGTACCGCAGCACCCAGATCAACCGGATGGAAGAGAGCCTGGAGAGCATGCTCCTCAATATGCAGATGATCCGCCGCCGCAAGAGCAATCTCGTCGTGAAGGCGCCCATCGACGGAGAGCTGGGCCTGCTGGACGTGGTCCTGGGCCAGAGCATCGCCGCCGGCACCAAGATCGGCCAGATCAACTCTGTGGGCACCTACAAGGTGGAGGCGCAGATCGACGAGCACTACATCGACCGCGTGTTCGACGGCCTGTCGGCCACCTTCGAGCGCCAGGGCGAGACCTATTCCACCGTCATCCGCAAGGTCTATCCGGAGGTGCGTGACGGCAAGTTCAAGGCCGATTTCAAGTTCGACGGGCAGCAACCCGACAACATCCGCAGCGGCCAGACCTACTACCTCAATCTCCAGCTGGGCCAGCCGGAAGAAGCCGTCATCATCCCGCGCGGCACCTTCTACCAGAAGACCGGCGGCAAATGGATTTATGTTGTCAGCAAGGACGGCTCCAAGGCCGTCAAGCGGGAAATCCGCATCGGCCGCCAGAATCCGCAATACTATGAGGTCCTCGAAGGCCTGGAGCCCGGCGAACAGGTCATCACCTCCGGGTATGACACCTATGGCGACAGTGACGTTTTGGTATTCTAAACTATGAAGAGTTTTTGGAACTTCCTGAAAAAGAATAAATTATACGGGGGCATCAACCTCATTGGCCTGACGGTGTCGATGGCGTTCGTGCTCCTGCTGGCGGTGTATGTCCAGCGGCAGCTGTCCACGGATTCTTTCCAGCAGAATGCGGACAGGATCTATGTGATTGCCAACGAAGAGTCTGTCGATATGGGCTATTGGCTGGACAAGCACTTAAAGACTCAATTCCCTGAGATAGAAAAGGGTTGCTGTGTGGCAAACTTTGCGGGAGCAGCACCTTATACGATTGACGGCGAAATGGTCTATGGGAGCGCCATGACCGCTGACAGTACGTTCTTCGATATATTCAGCTATGATTTGGTGGCCGGTAATAAATCCGACTGGAACGTTTCCTGGGACCGTTGTATGGTGAGTCAGGAGTTTGCCAATGCTCATTTCGGAGATAAAGATCCTGTAGGACAAGTAATTATCTTCAACTGGGACCAGGAGATTCCCCTCACCGTCTGCGGCGTCTATAAGGATTTCGGCAACTCCATCCTGAAAACGCCGGATGTGCTGATGCGGGGCGAAATGTTGCCGAAAACGAACACGGCCCACAATGAGTATATGAGTAACGCCGGAGGCGGCATCTGCTTCTTGATGACCTATCCCGGGGCGGACCTCCTGGCAAAAAAGGGTGAGATGCTTGACTGGATGGAGGAGAACTTCTGGATCTATAAGTACAGGTACGACAAAGTCCGGATCATTCCGCTGAAGGATATATACTTCCTGGAAAACGGGAACCAGGATTGGACAGAGACCATTCAGTTTGGGAACCGCAGTTTCGTGAATCTCCTGCTGGCGATGTGCCTGCTGCTGCTGGCGTTCGCCGTGCTCAACTACATCAATATGACCACAGCCCTCACGGGCTTCCGGGCCAAGGAAATGGCCACCCGGCGCCTGGTGGGTGCCGACAAGCGCAGCATCTTCCTGAAGGTGATCTCCGAGAGCACCCTCATTTGCGGAATGTCCATGCTGCTGGCCATTTTGCTGGCCGAGGCACTGTCTCCGCTTGCATCGCAGATCCTGGAGTATCAGGTGTCTATCTTCAAGGCCATCACGCCGGTGAATGTCTTGTTGGTGCTGGGATTCATCGTTGTTCTCGGCATCCTTTCCGGCATCGTCCCGGCCCTCTTGATCCAACAGGCACAACCCATCGAAATTGTCCGTGGCACGCTCCGGCTCAAGACCAAAACCGTCTATAGCAAGGTCATTATCATAGCGCAGAACGTGGTCAGCGTGGTGATGCTGGTGAGTGCTTTGACCATGGGACTGCAGATCCGTCATATGATTACTGCGGATTTGGGTTATAATACCAAGGATATACTGGTTGTTGACAACGCCTATGGAAGCGTAGCGCGGCTTCGTCCGCTGCTGGACCGTCTCCGTGCAGAACCTTGTGTAGAAGAAGTGGGAATGGGCAACGGGATTCCGTTGGCTGGCACCAATAATGAAACGGTTGAAATAGCCGATAATCATTGGGTTTCTTTCCAGCAAATCCAAGGAGATGACGCCTATTTCAGCATTCTGGGCCTTAAACAAAAGCAGGATAATCACAGTAGAGGCTGGTGGCTGAACGAATACGCTTTCAAGCAGATTGGCATTGAGGAGTCGGCCCAGGAATTCACGGCGATTCATCACGAAGGAGCGATTGTTATCGGGGGCGTTTACTATGATTTCAAGATTCGTCCGCTTGAGGCCACACAAAGCGCAGCACTGATTATGAACTGGGGAGAAGCGCCTGAGGATCAATACCCTTGGACATTATTGGTAAAAACGACCGGCAACAAGCATGACGCCATCAAAAGAGTGGAAGCGATTGCAGCGGAAGTCTTCCCGGACCGGCTCTTCGAAGCCCAGTATATCGAGGAAATGATCGAAGACGGTTTTGCCGATGAGAGCCGGGTGCTGGACATCGTGCTCATCTTCACGCTGATGTCCATCCTGGTGAGCGCCCTGGGCCTCTTTGCGATGAGCTCCTACTATATGCAGCAGGAAATCCGCAGCGTATCCGTGAAGAAGGTCTTTGGGGCCGATTACTCCGGCGTGTTGAAGGAACTGGTGCTGTCGTTTATGAAGATGGTGGGAATCGCTTTCGTCATCGGCGTCCCGATTGCCTGGTTCCTCATGAACCGCTGGCTCTCCGGCTACGGCCATCGCATCGACCTCCACTGGTGGATATTTGCCCTCGCGGGACTGGCGGTTGCCTTTATCGCCGCGATCAGTGTACTCTACCAGAGCATCAAGACCGCCCGGACGAATCCGGCCGAGGCGTTGAAGAAAGAATAATAGATGCCCGATCAGGTCGGGCATGACGAAAACGTCATTCCCGGCTTGACCGGGAATCTCAAGATAAAACAATTAAAAAACAAATAATTATGATTAAAGTTTCCAACCTTTGCAAAGTCTTCCGGACGGAAGAAATCGAGACCACGGCCCTCAACGACGTTTCGTTTGAAATCAAGGACGGCGAGTTTGTCGCCATCATGGGGCCTTCGGGCTGCGGCAAGTCCACGCTGCTCAACATCCTTGGCCTGCTGGACAACCCGACCAGCGGCTCCTACGAGCTCCTCGGCACCGAGGTGGG
>JAILMV010000080.1 GCA_024692185.1 Bacteroidales bacterium
AACTGCCGACACAAGGATTTTCAGTCCTTTGCTCTACCATCTGAGCTACAGCACCATTTTGCTTTTGGGATTGCAAAGATAGATAAAAATGCGGAAGTCACAAAAATTTTTTCATCTTTCTTCCCCATCTTGCAAAATAAATCAAATATGATTATTATTGCATTTGAAATATTGTACAGGATATAATTCCACAATAATAACCAAACCACTCTATTATGAAAAAGATTCTCGCATTTGCACTTTGCGGAGCGCTCATTTTCTCGAGTTGCTCATCCATGAACAAAGCTGGTAAGGGCACCCTTTGGGGAGCAGGCGGCGGAGCAGTTGCAGGAGCAGCTCTCGGCTATCTTATCGGCGGAGACCTCAAGTCCGCTGCCATCGGCGCTACCGCCGGTACCGCAGTAGGTGCTACTACAGGTGCAGTCATCGGACAGAAGATGGACAAGAAGGCTGAAGAACTTGCAGCCCTCAATGCCAAGGTAGAGACCTTCGAAATCAACGGCCTGGAAGCAATCCGCGTCACTTTCGACAATGGTATCCTCTTCAAGACCAACGAGACCGTGCTCAGCGCAGAGGCCCAGAAGTCCCTCCAGAACTTCGCAGCCGCAATGGCCGACCTTCCTGACACCGACATCACCATCTGGGGCCATACCGACAACACCGGTACCGCAGCCGTGAACCAGCGCATCTCCAAGCAGCGTGCAGCAGCAGTCGAGAAATGCCTTGCTCAGGCAGGCCTCAAGAACAAGATCGTTGCCGAGGGTAAGTCCTTCGACCTTCCCGTCGCCACCAACGACACCGCTGAAGGCCGCGCACAGAACCGCCGCGTGGAGGTTTATGTTACCGCCAACGAGGCTATGATCGCAGCCGCCGAGGCAGGCACCCTCAAATAGTGCAGCCAGAGCGCTACATAAAGCTTATACTCCCACTCCGTCTGGAGTGGGAGCCTTGTTATTCTACCGCCGCAGAGCTTGCCATTGGCGACCGCGTGGCGGTAGTTTTTGCCCATAAAAGGGTAATTGGCGTGGTATCCGCCACCGATGTCGTTCCGGACATCGACCCGGCCCGCATCCACCCGGTCCAAGGGGTAGAAACCGGACTGGAAAAGATATCTCCCGAGGAAATCAGTCTCTGGCGATTCATTGCCGACTACTATCTCTGCACCATAGGAGAAGTATATAAGGCTGCCTATCCCAGCATGAAGACCATTTCCGAGGAAAGCAGCGCCCGAGCACAGCAGCGGAAGGAGGCCCTGGAAGAGCATACCCTCTGCCGCTGGCAGGACAGGCTGCACAAGCTGCAGGCCAGGCTGGAAGCCAAGGAGAAAGCCCTTGCAGGCCGCCATGGCGAGGCCGTGCGCCTGCGTCTGGAAGAGCAGCGCAATGCCATCATAGCCGAAATCCAGGCCGCACAGGACAAACTTGCGGCCCTGAGCCCGTCGATGGGCATGGCCGAGAATGACTACTCCGCCCTGCTAGCCGGCATCAAGGCAGCAGCTATGCCCAAAGTGCTGAAGGATTCCCTCTCCGCGGGGAAACCCCTGCTGCTTAAATCTTCCGAAAGGGAGGAGAGCTACATCAGCGCTGCCGCCGACAGCCTGCGCCAGGGCAGGAACGTTTTCATAATGGTGAACGAGATAGCCTTGGCAGGAGAGCTCCGCAGCCGTCTGGAAGACGCATTCGGAGCCCTGCTGCTGGTACACCATTCCCAGCTGAGCTTTGCCGCGAGGCGCAGGATAAACGACAGCGTGCGCTCCGGCAAGCCCTACGTGCTGATAGGCACCCGTTCTTCTCTTTTCATCCCCCACCGCGAACTGGGCCTGATAATAGTGGAGAACGAAGAATCCAGCTTCTACAAACAGAGCGACAGCGCCCCTCGCTACAACGCCAGGGACTGCGCCGTACAGCTCGCCCGCATCCACGCTTGCAAACTTATACTGGGCAGCGGCTCCCCTTCCCTGGAGAGCCTGCTGAACGCCCGCAGCGGCCGCTATTTCATGCTGGATATGAATCCGGACGGGCAGGAGCTGCATCCCGGCTGCCAGTTCAGCCTGATCGACATGCAGGCAGAGAAGCGCAAGAACGGCGTGGACGGAGTCTTCTCCCGAAAACTCCTTAAGGCCATGCATTTCAGCCCGAAAACGGCCCTTATCAGGGGTTTTGAGAAGGAAGAAGAACTCTCCGGGACAGATGCCGACATCTACACCATCCCGCAGGCCGCGAAAAGCGACCTGAGCTCTTATCAGCTGGTAGCCATGCTGAGCGCGGACGCCCTCTTCGACCCGGAAGATTTCCGCTCCGACGAGCATGCCTTCCAGTTCCTGGAGCGCCTCCGGAGCACTTGCCCGAAAGTGATGGTGCAGAGCAGGCAGGCCAGCCATCAGGTTTTCTCCCTGCGCAGCGCCGATCCCCTTCTGGAAGAGCGCCGCAACTTCGCCCTCCCGCCCTATACCAGGATGGTGGAAATCCGCCTGAAGGATGCTGGTCAGGCCGCCGAACTCTCGCGCCGTCTTTCCCGCGAGGGCTTCAGCCCTATGGAACTGGGCAGCAGCCTCCGCATCAGTCTCCCCCGCGACAAGCAGCTTCTGCTGCGTAAAAAAGAACTCCGGAGCTGCCTGGAGGCATTCCGGAGTCAATCCAAAGCCAACGTCGTAATCGACGTCGATCCTATTTAGTTATTCATCTTGTAAACGACCGGGAAGGTGTAGTTCACTGCCACAGGTTCGCCATTCTGCTGACCGGGAGTCCAGGCAGGAGAAGAAGCGACCACGCGCACGGCCTCAGCATCGAGTTCGGGATCCACACCCTTCATAACCTTTACGTTCTGGACGCTGCCATCCTTGGCGACGACGAACTTCAGTACCACGCGGCCTTCTTTTCCGGCAGCCTGCGCGGCCTCGGGATAAACGATCTGGCTTGCGACCCACTTGCTGAATGCGGAAGTGGAGCTGGAACCCTCGAACAAAGGCTTCTGCTGTACGGTAATGAATGGAATGCTGACTTCTTCGGCAACTTCCTCGATGGCCTCTTCAGCGGCTTCTTTTGCAGCTTCTGCGGCCTCTGCGGCCTTTTCGGCACTCTCTTCCGCTACTTTCTCGGCAGCGGCATCCAGGATTTCGCCGGCCTTGTCACCGGTCTCGGCGGCAGCCTCTACGGCAGCTTTCTCCAGGACGGGAAGCTCGATTCCGCGGAGTTTGAGGAGGGCGTCGATGTCTTCTTCGGCTACACCATTGTCCTCGAGGGCTACATCGAATGCATCATCGAAGAGAGCATCGAGTTCTTCGTTGTCTTCGATCTTGAGGTCTTTCAGTACAGCCTGCTTTGCAGCGATGGCGTCCTTGATGGCAGCATCGTCGCCGGAAGCGATGGCCTCTACAAGTGCGTTGGCGGCCTTTGCAGCTTCTGCGGATACGGTTTCAGCTGAAGGCTTCTTGTTGTTGCAAGCCACAAAAACCAATGCGGCGATTGCAAGCAATGATACGATTTTTTTCATAATTGTGTGGTTTATAAATGGTTAGTTAGTTGAGTACGGCTTTATTTGATACGTACGGGCTGGTCGTCATAAAGCAAGAAGCGCTTTGCTTTCCGTATCCATTTCTGCTCCTCGCTTTTAACATGTTCCTCCACTATGTCGAAGGTAATGCCCCCGCGCAGGTACTCGGCTATCACAGGGTCCGCCAGGCGGCCGTAGAAGCCGTCGTAGATACGGAACTGGGAATAGCGTTCGGAAAGGTATTTCATCACCTGTACGCTGTGCAGCAGGGAATGGTAGCGCGTGCCGGGAGTCAGCAGGAACTGCCAGCCGAAGCACTGTTCTCCCTCGTACATGCCTGCCGTGGGAGTGAAGGTGCAGGGCCTTGCCAGCACCCCCTGGGGAAGCGGCGGGAAGTTCCCCTCCGCCTTGATGAAGGGGGCTCCTATCATCTCGTAGGGCCTCACCGTCCCTATTCCGGGAGTGACGTTGGTATCCGTCCAGAGCTTGCCTCCGCAGTAGAAATAAGGGGTAAATACGCCAGCGAAGTCCGATGCCGGAGGGATGGCCCAGGGAAGAAGGGTGCGCGCAGTAGCGGCCGTATCTGCCGAAATCACGTGCAGGGATATCTGCGCGCAGTTTTCGCTGGCATACATCTGCGCCAGCTCTCCCAGCGTAAGTGCATGCCTGTGAACTGCTGCAGGGGTCCAAACGTCGCTCTCCCCTGCAGGTAATGTCCCCTCCACCTCCCTGCCTGCCGGATTGGGATGGTCCACAATGTAGAGGGCAGGGGCATTCTCCATCTTCCCTATCAGGGAAATCAGACGGAGGACGTCGATGGTGAAGGGAAAATATCGGGATCCCGCATCCTGAATCTCCACTACCACCGCATCCAGGGCGGCAATCTCCTCGGGATCGAAAGATATGTGGGCGGTGCCGGGAACGGCCTCTTCGCCGGGCAGGAAGATGGCAGCCAGGTTGCCTCTCCTGCGGAAAAGTTCGTAGAGGTATTCCCCGGAACGCGCATCCCAGCAGGCAGGCGTGCAGAACACACCTACCTTACCTTCGATAAGAGCCTTGTCGAGCTGGTCGGCGATCGGAGTGGTGCGGAACGAAAACATCAGCCTATGATACTCTTTGCGAGGGCTACCACTTCATTTCCGAGAGCGACCGCACGCTCCTCGGTAGGAGCCTCGGAATACACGCGGATGATGGGTTCGGTGTTGGATCTGCGGAGATGCACCCATTCGCGGGCGGCTTCGAAATCGACCTTCACACCGTCGATGGTGTTAACCCTCTCGTTCTTGAACGTTTCCTTCATAGCACCGAGGATCTTGTCGATCAGAGCGCTGTCGGAAAGGTCTATGCGGTTCTTGGCAATGAAATACTGGGGCAGGGTCTTCTTGTACTCGCTGACCTTCATACCATTGTGGGCAAGCTTGCTGAGGAAGAGAGCCACGCCGACCATTGCATCGCGGCCGCAGTGGCTGGCAGGATAGATGACGCCGCCATTGCCCTCTCCGCCTATCAGGGCGTCCACTTCGTGCATCTTGGTGGTAACGTTAACCTCGCCCACTGCGGAAGCATAGTAAGTGCCTCCGTGAGCCTCGGTAACATCCCTGAGAGCCCTGCTGGAAGAGAGGTTGGAAACGGTTGCAAGCTTCTTGCAGCCCTTCTTCACTGCCTCGTCGAGCAGATAGTCGGCAACGGCCACGAGGGTGTATTCCTCCACGAAAGGAGCACCATCCTCGCAGATGAAGGCGAGACGGTCCACGTCCGGATCCACGCTTATGCCGAGGTCGGCCTTTTCGCGGACTACTGTCTCGCTGAGGCCCACCAGGTTGGCGGGAAGGGGTTCGGGATTATGTGCGAAATCGCCGGTAGGCTCACCGTTAAGGGTGATGCACTCTACTCCGAGGCGCTCCAGAAGGCGGGGCATTATGATGCCGCCGACGGAATTGATGGCATCCAGGGCCACCTTGAAACCGGCCTTGCGGATAGCTTCGGCGTCAACCGTATCGAGAGCGAGCACTGCGTCGATGTGCTCGTCGGTATAATCATGTTCCTCGATCTTGCCAAGTTCGTCCACCTGTGCGAAATCGAATTCTCCCTTTTCGGCGCAGTCCAGTATTGCCTGGCCCTGTGCTGCGGTGAGGAACTCTCCCTGCTCGTTAAGGAGCTTGAGGGCATTCCACTGGCGGGGATTGTGCGAAGCTGTGAGGATGATGCCTCCGTCAGCTTTTGCGAAACGGACTGCCAGCTCGGTGGTGGGAGTGGATGCGAATCCGCATTTTACCACGTCCACGCCGCAGGCGATAAGCGTGCCGCAGACGAGATTCTCGACCATAACGCCGCTGATACGGGCGTCACGCCCGACCACGACCTTATATTTGGGGCCGTTGGGAGCCTTGCGCTTGCGCAACTCGCTGCAATATGCATAAGTAAACTTGACGATGTCGACAGGGGTGAGAGCCTCTCCCGGCGTACCTCCGATTGTCCCCCTGATACCTGAGATGGATTTGATGAGTGTCATATGGTGCAAATATAAGAAAAAAGCAACGACCTTGTCGCTGCTTTTCTGTATCCTGAGAAGAAATTACTTCTTTCTAGCCTTGTATCTCTGATAGAACATATCAACACGGCCGGCGGTGTCGACGATCTTGGTCTTGCCGGTGTAGAACGGATGAGAAGTGTTCGAGATCTCAACCTTTACGAGGGGATATTCGACTCCGTCAACAGTG
>JAILMV010000009.1 GCA_024692185.1 Bacteroidales bacterium
TAGGATAATCTCAATACAGCTCCGGGAAAGACATTTCTGGCACGGTTGCCTGTCTCTCCGAAGAGACCGGCTCCTATCATAATCTGATTCTCCAGCCTTTTTTGCGAGGGTTGGGTCTGTGACCATGCGGGAATCCCCGCAAACATTGTAAGAACGATGATGATGATTCGTTTCATTTCGTGAATTCTAATTAGAAGTGCAACACACTTCAAAAGTCATAATTTAAGCGCCTTACCAAACAATGCAAAAACGCCAATATACGCCTCTACAGGGCACATCGTATCTGGCACACGAAAGTGAGCGGGTCGTAGTACAACTCACCGTCCACATTCACCGGCACTTCCTGATACTATATATCCATCCTGAGCAGAGACCTTTCAAGCGAATCGTATTTGCGAAGGCCTTCTTTGGACACGGAAAAACCTTTTGACAGGAAGTTGTTCAGGCTGAAACTGTTCTTAGGCGAAACCGTTGCCAGAATCACTTTGCATCCAGAACTTTTGGCCAGCGAAACAGCACAGTCAGTAAGATGCTTCTGAATGCCGAATCCTCTCCACTTCGGGTCTGTCACCACCACATCAAAGGTAAGCACGTCACCGTACTGCTCCCCGGCGTCCGAGGCAAGGTTTCTGGAAGACACCCTGCCGCTTACAAGCACGGCGAATCCTGCAAGACTGCCATCGGGTGCAAAAACCCCAAGTACGGTATCCATATAGATACTCTCAATGAGTTCTGCCCTGCTGAGCGGATAGAAAATGCTCTTGTCCACAATCGCTTCGCAAGCCCGTGTCTGAAGATTCAGGATAGTCGACATCGAATCAAAGCCAAGGGTACGTATCGCAAAAGCCGCTGTTTTTTCTTCAAAACGATCAACTTCGATCTCAAGGGTCCTGGAGGCATCGTTCATATACAGCGCCCCCGACAGATACTCTTCGGTAAAGGCATTTTCCGCCTTCGGGAGGGGAGAGCCTCTCTTGCGACGGTAGCGTATCCAAACCTCGTACAGCCTGAATATTTCATTGTACGAAGAAGAGGTCGGAAGCAGGTGGTGCTCCTGAACATAGCAGTCGTTGGTAAAAATGAAAAAACGGTATCCGAAAAGATCGTCCAGGTCTTCGATTCGGGCAATCTTATGACTATAAAGCAGATAAAGGTTTTCAAAGAATGTGCAATAACAAGCGATGTCGGTATCCTCCACGTCATCCCATATGCCGGGTGTTCCCTGCGGGAGTTCAAGAGCCCGGTACACTTTCATCAGGTGTTCGTTGTCATGGAAATAATTGTTCTGGTCGATGAGCATCTGGCAGCAGGTAACCTCTTGAGAATTCTTTATTTCCACAGGGATGAAAATCGTTCCTACCAGAGTTGCTGCAAGGGCGAAAACGCCCACGGCCGCCTCGTCTCCGAGATGAAAGACACCAACCAGAAGGAAGCAGACCACTATAGTAAGGATTGTCGCCACCACAATTATTATCCTTTTACTGGCAGGACTTAAATGTGCTTTTGTTTTCACAATTCCAAAATTATAAGTTAAGGTACCAGCGTTTTTCCATCGGAATTCTTGAGCATATTCTCAATAAGAGCCACTATTTTATCGGCTTCTTTACTCATGACCAAGCGTCGTATTGTCCTTTGTCGTCCGGTCACACATTTCCCGCTTCAGGAATTCCATAATCAGAGTATTAACGGAGGAACAAAATGCAATATTATAATCACAAATATAACAATAATTTGTGAATTCAATTTAGAAGTGCAGCACACTTCAAAAGTCATAATTTAAGCGCCTTACCAAACAATGCAAAAATGCCACTAGAGGTCACGACAAAGGATTTCAGTGCAACGGTGACGACGCTGGATGCTTTGAAGACGAGTGGTACGAAGAGGACGGTAACACTTCAATCCGACGGTAAAGAGTTTTACCACAAAGAGTCCAAGTTGTCCTTCCGGGGCTGTAGACTTGGGACTGAGTGTATGTTGGGCCTCATGCAACATCGGCGCCTCCACGCCCGAAGAATACGGCGATTACTATGCCTGGGGTGAGACGACGACCAAGAGTAATTACAGTTGGTCGACGTATACTTTGTGCAGTGGTTCCTCAGCCACTCTTACCAAGTACAATACGAGTTCTTCATACGGCACTGTTGATAACAAGACGGTTCTTGAGTCGGACGATGACGTTGCCTACGTGAAACTAGGCGGCAGTTGGCGGATGCCCACTGATGCCGAATTCACGGAGTTGAGAAACACAGATAATTGTAGTTGGGAATGGACGACAATGAACGGGGTGAACGGATACAAGGTAAGCAGTAAGCAGACGGGTTACACGAACAATTGGATTTTCCTTCCCGCCCCTGGGCGAAGCCCCGCGTTACGGCCGCAGGCCGTCGAAAATGTTTAGCGCAATAAACAAATTCCAGTTAAAACTGTTTATTTGAGTAAACAATTATTATTACCCTGTAGGAGTCACTTGAAAAGCCTCACAAGTTGCTAATTTCTAAGCACTTGTGGGGCTTTCCGCCCCCCTTTACATTAATCCTTACAAAGACTGGAAATTACCTGAAGATTGACCTTCCGAAGTTTTTCCTCGTCAATTTTGACGACCTTGCGGTCGTAGGTCATCAGGCCGTTCACTTCTCCCTCCACGTCCGTGGTCTGGGTGTAAACGGCACCGGATATGCCTTCCTTGATGGACGGAGCAAGGTAATCCAGGGCATAATGGGTGTATTTCTCAAGGACCTGTCCGCCGCTTTCGCAAAGGCCCTTGTAGCCCCAGTTGCCATCTTTTTTCCAGGTATGACCCTCCACAACCATGCCGATCCCGCCGTATTCCCCAACCAGATCTATCTGCTCGCCATTACTGCGCAAAAGCATCTTTGGCTTGGGATAGTTGTGACTGTCCAGGATATCCCCGCAATGACGGTGGTTGCCGCCCGATGCGGAGTTGATAAGCCGTGTGGGATCCTGCTCACGGGTGAACTCCACGGCCTTTTCAGTGTCGAACTGCCCCCAGCCTTCGTTGAACGGTACCCAGACCACAATGCTGGGGAACTTTTTAAGCTGGTCGATGATTTCTCCCCACTCCTTGTAATAAGTGGCTTTTGCCGTTTCGCTCAGCGGGTAGTCCCAGCCTGTGTCGTATGCTTTGCGGCCCCACTGAGGGTCATAAACGCCGTCGTTTTGGAAGACGTTCACATTGCCTGCCATAGAGGGCATGTCCTGCCATACCATTATGCCCAGGCGGTCACAGTGATAGTACCAGCGTGCCGGTTCCACCTTGATGTGTTTGCGGATGAAGTTATAGCCCCAGTCTTTGGTCTTTACGATGTCGTAGGCAAGAGCCTCGTCCGTGGGGGCAGTGTAAAGGCCGTCCGGCCACCAACCCTGGTCCAGAGGACCATACTGGAAAAGAGGCTTGCCGTTGAGGCCAAGGCGCTTGTATCCGTATTCGTCGCTTACCTCCGCGCAGCTGCGGATGGCGGTATAAGCCTTCACTTTATCTGCAACCTTGCCGTCTTTGATCGCTTCGATCACCAGGGAATAGAGGTAGGGATGCTCCGGGGACCAGACCTTGGCATCGGGGACTGCCATAACCACTGGCTCGCCAATCTTCGCCTGAGCCGACGCCAACTTTTTGCCGTGTCTGCCTTTCTCTGCATCCCAGCCTTCTCCGCCCTCATAGAGGGAGACGGAAATTGCATCGGCCTCTCCTTCAACGTCTGCCGTAAGGGTGATGGTGCCGTCCAGGCTGCCCACGCAGTTGTAATCTTTGATGTAAGCCTTGCCCACAGGCTCCAGCCAGACGCTTTGCCAGATGCCTGTTACCGGAGTGTACCATATGCCTTTTGGATTGGACACCTGCTTGCCGCGGGGCTGCTCGTCGTTATCCGTGCCGTCCAAGACCTTTACCAGCAACGCCTGCTCGCCATCCGTGATATAATCCGTTATATCATACTCAAAGGCCGTGTATCCTCCGCTATGTTCTCCCAACGGCCTGCCGTTGAGCCATACCTCCGCCTTCCAGTCCACGGCGTCGAAATGAAGCAGAACCCTTTCTTTCCATCCGGAAGGAATGCTGAAACTGGTCCTGTACCACAGGGCCGCATCCTGGCCGACGGTCTTGCCCACGCCCGAAAGGGATGACTCCGCGCAGAACGGCACCAGAATCCGGCCGTCGAAAAACGCCGGCTGCTCAAGGCTGGCAGGAGTGATGGCATAGTCCCAAAGACCGTTCAGTGACTGCCACTTGGAGCGGATAAGCTGAGGCCTGGGGTATTCCGGATGAGATTCGGACGGGGAGACGCAGTCTGCCCAGGCTGTGCGGATGCGGTCTCCTACGGGAGCCCACTCGGGCTTTACGCCAAAGCGGTAAATGGTGGATTGGGTGTAAGTCTCTCCCGGAGCCAGCAGGGTGGGGGTGAAGTCCGGATTATTGACGGCATCCGGATACTTCTGGGCCTCGAGGACGAGGGATGTGCGGAATTCTTTGCCTTCAAAGAAGTTGCCGCTGTAGAACTGCAGGCCGGGCTGGTCGGTAAGCACTTCCACGAAGCGTCCGGAAACCGGATCAACCACGCGGCACACGAGTTCCACCCCGTCCGTTTCCTTGTCGATGCACCAGTTATGGTCATATCCGCGGCAGTTATGCAGTTGTTCGTCGTCCTGGCCGATGAGCTGGCCGATGGCGTGAGGACGTCGGAAGTCGAAAGGAGTGCCTTCCACCGGGGAGATTTCTCCCGTAGGGATGGCAAGGGAATCGACAGGGGTGTAGTTCGATGCCTTGATATACATCTCATATTCCTCCACGGAGCCGTTCACAGGGCCGCGTAGGCAGAAGAAAGGATGGTGGGAGATGTTGACAGGCGTGGCCTTATCGGTGAAGGCGCTGTAGTCTATGTGGAAATCCCCCTTGCAGTCAAGGGCGTAGGTCATGGTAATGTCCAGATTCCCAGGGAAGCCTTCTTCTCCGTCGGGGTGGAGATAGTGAAGGACGATGGAAGAATCAGTGGACGACACGACATCCCAAACGACCATATCAAGGCCCTTGAACCCCCCGTGAAGAGTATTACCGTTATTGTTTAGAGGCGTCTGGTACTCCACGCCGTCAAGCGTGAAACTGCCTTTCCCTATGCGGTTTGCCACCGGGCCAACGCAGGCCCCTAGGAAACGTTCTCCCGGGGGAGTGACGTAGTCTTGGATATTGTCGTGACCCACGACAATGTTGTTGTAATTCCCTTCGCGGTCCGGGGAAAACAGCGACACTACGCGGCCGCCAAAATTTGTCACTTGAAGCGCAATATCTCCGCCCTTAAGCGTATAGAGGGAGACGTCTTTGCCGTCGACTTCGGTGTTGAATCTGTCTGCTGGAATCAGTTTCGGTTTTTGTCCGCATGAAACTATGGCTGCTGCCAGGAGGCACGCCAATACTGTGGCTCTACGCATATTGTTATTCTATTGTTAAGGTATGGCTTGTGTACAGACACTCCGTCTTCAGTGGGCTGGAGGATTCCAGATAGGCGGTTTTGGACTGTTTCTGCAATTTGCTCAAGGCGATGACACCGGTGCAAGAAACGATACATGCGAAAACCAGTGCAAGTCCCATGAGAAAATTGAAGAAGACTCCCGGTTTGCGGGAACCCATAACAGAGCGTTTGTTTATCATGATTATCATCAAAAGTATAACGAGGGGAAGTACGAATACGAGCGTAACCTGCGAGACGATCTGTGTGATGACGGGGCTGGTGCCGAGGATGGGGATGGTCAGGCCCGCCAGTGCGGCGACGCCGGTGAGGACCTTGAACAGGGGAGTGCCTGTTTGCATCTCACCGTTGCGGTAGTCGCTTATCAGCTCCGGGGCCAGCATCATGATGGGGAAGAGCGAAGACAATCCGGCGCTCAGGAGACCCACGACGAAAAGCGCCACCGCGAACCTACCTGCGATGGGCTGAAGGACGTATATCATATCCAGCACCTTCTCTACCTGGATGCCACGGGTGTACAGCACACCGGCCGCGCATATCATTATGGAAGCGCTGATTATGAAGGTGAGAGCCGCACTCACGATGGCATCGCGCTTCTGAAGGCGGCCGTCGGCCTTGCCCCAGCCCTTGCTCTTTATTATCATGGGCCTGATGACGAAGGTGGGCGAAGACATCGTAGTCCCGACGAAAGCGGCGATGAAAAGGCGGGCGTCGGCCGAATCGGGAATATGGGGCACAAACCCGCGGATTATCGTTCCCGGTGCGGGCAGCTCAATGAACATCGATATGATGAAGGCCAGTCCCATAAGGGTTACCAGTACCGACAGAATCTTTTCGAAGACACTGTAGTTCCCCCTGTTCAGTACTGCCCACACGGAGCCGGCGATGAGCACGGCCATTGCCAGAACTATCCAGTACGAGGCCGAAGGCGGCAGCCCGGGGATGCACAGATAAAGCACCTCCGCGACGGCGTTGGACGTGATGTTCAGGATGCTCGAAAGGCTTATCCACTGGCTCGCCACCAGGCCGGTGATGAGAATGATTGCCCAGACCTTGCCTCCATACAAGTTATGCTTAATGCCATGGATTGCCGTATCCCCGGTTATAATCCCGAAATGCCCATAGGCATAAGTCATCACCCAAGTGAAGAAGGCGCTAATGGCTAGCGCCCAAAGCAGCCCGGTGCCGAACATACTGCCCGATTTTACCATCGAGGTGACGCTTCCCGTTCCTATGGTAAAACCCAGACAAAACAGTCCGGGGCCCACCATAGCGATCCAGCGCAGTATGCTTTTGAATATATTCTTCATCAGGAGAACAGGCATCCACCGTTGATGTCGATACCGTTGCCCGTAAGATACGAAGAATTTTTGGAAATTAGGTAACAAACAAGGTCCGCAACCTCAGAAGCTTCTCCTTCGCGGCGCAGGGGAGCGCTGCGATGCAGGGCCTGTCTGCTTTCAGGGGCCGTGAAAGTGTCGTGGAAATAAGTGTTAATCATTCCGGGGCAGACCGCGTTGACCCTGATTCCCCTGGGACCGAGTTCCTTAGCCATCGCGCGGGTGTGGCAGAGCATCGCGGCCTTGCCACAGGCATAGATGGAAGATCCCGGACCGCCGCCGTCACGGGCGGCCTGGGAAGATATGTTCACGATTGCACCGCGATCCATATATTCAAGAACTTCTTTAGTGCAGAGCCAGCAGCTCTTGAAGTTGAGGTCCATTAGGGCTTCGTACCAGGCTTCGTCCTGCTCCTGAATTGTTTTGCGCCCCATGATTCCGCCGGCGTTGTTCACAAGGATGTCGATCTTTCCGCCGAATCTTTCGGCAGCGGCGGCCATCATGGCCTTGACTTCTGCCGCCTTGGTGACATCAGCCTTGAAAAGCATCGCCTCCCCACCCGCGCGGCGGATGAGTTCCAGGGTTTCCTGTGCGGCAGCCTCATTGTGGCAATAATTAATGCAAACTTTTACTCCTTCAGCCGCCAGACGCAGGGAAATAGCTCTTCCTATATCGCGCGCGCCACCTGTTACGACTGCTGTTTTGTTTTTCAAATCCGTCATTGCGATTCAGTATTTTGTCCACTAAACTCCGCAAATATAAAAATAATAATTCAAAATGTGTTCGCACACACACTTTTTATGCGGAAATTGTAATTTCTGTTTTTAATCACTATATTTGCCGTCGGTATGCCGCAACAACTTACTATAAAGCAGATAGCCGAACTTTCCGGTGTCTCGTCAGGTACCGTCGACAGGATCCTTCACAATCGCGGAAGGGTTTCTCCGGAGGCCGAGGAGGCAGTCCGCCGTGTGTTGGAGACACACTCCTATAAGTACAATCTCCACACCTCGGCCGTCGCCTTCAAGAAAACGAAGAAGAGTTTCGACCTGGTAATATCCATCCCTTCTTCGCAGAAAGGGGAGTACTGGGATCTTATCAGGGCTGGGATAGAGCGTGGCCTGCTCGAATACGGGGACATCTCCATCCATAGCCACTTTGTCTTCTTCGACCAGTTCAATTCTCTTTCGTGCCGCGAAGCATTTGAAAGCATAGCCACCATGGAGTGCTCCGCCGTCATTCTCGGAACCACCTTCGTGGACGAGACGAGAAGCCTCTGCCTAAAACTCGACGAGCGTGGCATCCCTTATGTGTTCGTGGACGGCCGTATTCCCGGCACCAGGCCTGTCGCCTGCTTCCTTGCCGACCAAAAGGTATGCGGGAGCCTGCTGGCCAGGCTTATCGACGGACTCACGCCTTCCGGTTCCCATGTGGCGGTGTTCCTCCCGCGAAGGGTGGGAACCCAGATGTCCAACAACTCTGCAATCAGGCTCGAGGCCTTCAGGGACTATTTCATCGCCCAGGGCAAGGAGAAGTCCCTCGTGGAAGGGTATTTCTCGGTAGAGGACCCCGAAAAGACGGAGAAAGACATCTGTGCATTCCTGGAAAGTAATCCCGGGGTGAGGGGAATCGCCTCGGTGATTTCCACCGGATATATGATTTCCGACGCCCTGTCGGCCGCAGGAATCAGGGGGTTCCATATAGGTGGATTCGACGTTACGGAGGGCAATGCCCGATGCATTCAGGAGGGGACTCTCGACTTCCTCATCAACCAGCATCCCGGACGTCAGGGTTTCTATGCGGTGGAAGCTCTGCTGCACTTCCTGCTGTACGGAGTTCCCGACAAGTCGATGAAAGAGTTCCAGCCAGTGGATATCGTCTTTAGGGAGAATCTTGCCTATTGGCTGGACGAAATCTGATTATTTTTTCTTTTTTATTTGTTATTGTAAAGAAAATTGTATTACTTTGTGATGTCGTGTGTGCGCACACATAATAATAAGGTTCACATAATAATCAAGATAACCGGTATGTTGAAAACAAGAATAATGCCTCTCCTAGCATCAATCCTGCTACTGGCGGGCCCCAATGCACCGGCGCAGAATACGGTTTCGTTGAGCGGTACGGTGCTGGAAGCCGCCTCTGGGGAGGCTGTAATAGGCGCATCGGTGATGGTGAAGGGCACCACGCGAGGCACCGTCACAGGTCTCGACGGAGACTTTTCCATTTCCGTTCCGGCTGGCTCATCCATCGTGGTCAGTTCCATCGGTTTCAAGGACTACTCCTTCACAGCTACACAATCGGTTCAGGGAATGAAGATTCTTCTGGAAATGTCTGCCGAGTTTCTCGACGAAATTGTGGTTGTAGGTTACGGCTCCGTCAAGAAGGAAAACCTGACTGGCGCCGTGGACCAGGTTAGCGCTGAAGTGTTCGCAGGCCGCCCGGTGGCAAATGCCACACAGATGCTGCAAGGCGTAGTGCCCAACCTGAACATAGAACTGGTGGATGGTAAGCCTGGTCGTAGCGCAGACTACAATATCCGAGGAACCACTTCCATCGGTGCGGGAGGTTCGGCACTTATCCTCATTGATGGTGTGGAAGGTGACCCGTCGGCCCTCAATCCCAACGATATCGAGAGTGTCTCGGTGCTCAAGGACGCAGCCTCGGCTGCGGTCTATGGCTCCAGGGCGCCTTATGGCGTGGTGCTGATTACCACGAAGAATCCGGATGTGACTTCCGGCAAGGCAAAGATCAACTACTCGGGCAGCTTCTCCGTAATGGACCCCACCGCGGTTCCGGATGTGGTAACCGACGGTTTTGTGTATGCCAGCCTGTTCTCGGAAGGTTACTACAACGTTTCCGGAAAGTATCATACTACCATAAATAAGAGCCAGCCTTTCTCCCGTGCATGGTTGGAGGACTTCCGTCAGCGCCAGCTTGCGGGAATCAAGCGCACGACGGAGGTAGGCCCCGACGGAAAGTATGTCTATTACGCCAACACTGACTGGTACGACTGGCTCTACAAGGATTACACCACGGCCCAGACGCACAATGTTTCAGTAAGCGGAGGAAATAAAGACATCAGCTACTATGTCTCAGGCCGTTTCTACCAGTACGACGGACTGTTCAATCTCAGCCCGGACAAGTACTACACCATGAACCTCCGTGCCAAGATGTCGGCCAATCTCCGTCCTTGGCTCAAATTATCCGAGAATATCAGCCTGAATAACGAATTCTACCATATTCCAAGTACTTCCAATCAACAGAGTTCCGGCAACTTCTGGTCTGCAATCAACTCTGAAGGCCATCCGAGTGCTCCCATTTTCAACCCCGATGGCACCATGACAAAATCCGGTGCCTACGCAGTGGGCGGCCTTGTCACCGGGAACAACTACAAGAACAGAAAGGTAAAGAACTGGAAATCCACAACCGCCCTCAAGGCCAGCTTCTTTGACGACACGTTCCGCATCAACGCCGACTTCTCCTACGCCGACCGCGGGAAGAACGAGCTTCAGAAACGCACGGTGGTGCCTTACAGCGAGGCTCCAGGGGAAATAAGCTACCTTGGCACCCCCGGAACTGACGATTACCTGCAGGAATATTTCTCGGAGACCGACTACGTCGCCGCCAATGTCTATGCAGAGTACGAAAAGCTATTTGCCGGCAAGCATTATTTCAAGGCCATGGGTGGCTACAATTATGAGCGTGAACACTGGAAGGGCGTGTACGCGAAGCGCTATGACCTCCTTTCCTACGACACCGATGCCATCAACCTCGCCGTGGGCGAGGACATGGAAATATCCTCCAACGAAAGCCGCTGGAGGGTGTCCGGCTTCATGTTCCGCCTCAATTACAACTATGACGAAAGATATCTCTTCGAGGTAAACGGCCGTTATGACGGTTCCTCCAAGTTCCCCAACTACAGCCAGTGGGGCTTCTTCCCTTCCGCCTCTGCGGCGTGGAGGGTGTCGCAGGAGCACTGGTGGAAGCTCAGTCCGAAGATTATATCGAATCTCAAGATCCGCGGTTCCTTCGGGGAACTTGGCAACGGTAGCGTAGGCACTTATGCATTCATGGAAAAGTTCAGCTACGACAATATGGGCAAGGGCACCGGCGATTGGTGCCGTACGCTTGACGGAGTGAGCGGCCTGCGCTATACCAGCGAGCCCAGCCAGATTCCGGACAACCTTACCTGGGAAACCTCGCAGACCTTGGACGCCGGGCTGGACCTCGGAATGTTCTCCGGAAGGATGGAGTTCGTATTCGACTGGTACAAGCGCCGTACTTATAATATGTATACTACCGGCCCCACCTTGCCGGATACTTACGGTGCGAGCGCTCCCAAGGGCAATTACGCCGATATGTACACTCGCGGATGGGAAGTGACCCTCTCCTGGCACGATAACCTCGACTTCGCCGGTTCCCCATTCAGCTACGGCTTCAAGGCCACCTTGGCCGACAGCCGCTCGTTCATCACCAAGTATTATAACCCCACATGGGACTTCGGAGACTATTATGCTGGCTACGAAATCGGCGACGTCTGGGGCTGGAGGGTGGAAGGCCTGTTCCGCGACCAGGATCAGATTAACACCTACTGGACCGACATCGAAACCGGTCTTCCCATTCCTTACGAACAGACGCGCATACGTATGCACGACGACGGCATCACCAAACCTGGCGACGTCATCTTCTCGGACCTCAATCACAACAACATGATCGACTCCGGTTCCAACACGCTGGACGATCCTGGCGACCAGACCATTATCGGCAACACGCATCCGCGTCTCCCGTATTCGCTCAATCTGGACCTGAGTTGGCGCGGAATATACATCAATGCTTTTATCCAAGGCGTTGGCAAGCGACTCTGGAGCCCGACCAAGGAAGGCCCGTTCTGGGGCCAGTACTGCCGCCCGTATGCCATGGCCTACAAGTGGCAGTTGGACAACTGCTGGACTCCGGAGAATCCGGATGCCCTGCTGCCCAAGTGGACAGGCTACTGCGGCGTGTCCTGGCAGAACAAACGTATCGACCGTTACATGATGGATGTTTCATACTGCCGGTTGAAGAACCTTCAGCTGGGGTATAACTTTCCCAAAAAGCTGCTCGACAAGTTAGGGATGTCGCAGATGTCCATATACTTCTCGGCCGAGAACCTCTGGACCTGGTCTCCCATGCATAAATACACCAAAGACTTCGATGTCGTTACCGTATGTTACGGCTCCGACAGCGACTTAGGAGGCGGTGAGGGCGACGGTTACAATTATCCTACCATGCGAACATTCAGCTTCGGGCTGCAGATTGGATTCTAAAAAAGACGATGTCATGAAAAAGAATGATATAAAAAACCTAGTAGTGCTCCTCATCGCAGGAACCACCATGCTTTCATGCACGCTTGACGAACCGCTTATAACTTCGGCCGACCGCAAGACGGTATTCGGTTCCGAAACAGGCATACAGTCGTATTCATATTCGCTCTACTCGGCCCTGCCTTCGCTGGATGATGTGTTCTACCTTGAATCATCACATGTGGATTACTGTGCAGCGAACAGTTATTACGACTTCTATGTGGACGGCACCTACAACCCCGAGCATGTGACATCCTGGAGTTGGGGTGGACTCAGGCGCATCAACTATTTCCTCGACGCCCTCCAGAGCGAAGACTGCACGGTTGCCGAGGATGTGAAGGAACACTACCTTGCCTTGGGCAAATGGTTCCGTGCTTGGTTCTACTTCAGCAAGCTCCGTGACTACGGTGAAGTGCCGTGGTTCGAGCATCTGGTGAGCAGTACCGACGAGGCTACCCTCTACAAGCCCCGCGATTCCCGCGACTATGTCGTGGATCACATGATCCAAGATCTCGACTACTGCTATGAACATCTTAAAACGGTCTCTTCGGTAGGCAACTCGCTGGTTTCCAAATATGCGGCCCTTCTCCTGAAGGCACGCATCTGTCTCTTTGAAGCTTCGTGGAAGAAGTATCATAATCTTCCTGACGAGATTTACACCGCGAACGATCTTTATGCCTTGGCGGTAAAGGCTGCCGATATGATAATGAAGTCAAACAAGTTCTCGATTCATACCGCAGCGGGCTCCAAGGGCGCTTACCGCAGCCTTTGGTACGACGAGGCCATCCATACGGACGAAGTCATTCTCGGCCTCTGCACCGACCAGGAATACGGCGTATACAATTCTGCCAACAGGCACTTCTTTACGAACTACGGAAACGGAGACTGCATGTCCCGCGCCTTCGTATTCACTTACCTCAACACCGACGGCACTCCATTCACGAACAAGGCCAATTACTCCACCACCCTGTTCAAAGACGAGTTTACCGGGCGAGACCTGCGTCTTAAGCAGACGCTCAAGAACCCGGACTATACCATGACCGGTGCCACGGACCTGGAGCTTGCCCCGGACATTATCCATCAGAATGCCGTAACAGGCTATCAGATCATAAAATTTAGCGTAGATGATGTCAAGTACAATTCAGAATCCAAGGGCATCAATTCAATGCCGCTGATGCGTTATGCAGAAGCGCTGCTCATCTATGCCGAGGCTAAGGCGGAACTTGGCGGAGCCAATGCGGAAATAGGCCCGTTCACCGATGCCGACTGGGCGAAGACCATAGGAAAGCTTCGTTCAAGGGCTGGCATCACCGGAGGAATCAACACCAAGCCCACAACCCTTGATCCCTATATGAAGACGGTATTCTACCCGAGCGTGACGAACCCCGTGATAATGGAGATACGCCGCGAGAGGAGCATCGAGTTATTCTTCGAGGGCTTCCGTCTCTCCGACATCGAGCGCTGGAAAGAGGGTCACATCATAGAGGACCTTCCCTGGACAGGCATACACATCCCCGCTCTGGATGCGGCTGTGGATATCCGTGGCAAGGGAAAGGAAGAGGCGTACTTCTCGCTCAAGCCCCTTGCGGAGATCCCCGGTGCCCATAGAGACTACTTCGTGCAGATTTATCCCGAAGAATCCACCGAGCAGGGGCTCAGGGCAAAGCCCAATCCTGCCGGAGGATACGATCTGGAGTTCGTTTATGCCGTGCCCCGAATCTGGCACGACGACGACCGCCAGTACCTCTCGCCAGTCCCTCCCCAGGTTATAAGGGAATATGCAGCCAAGGGCTATACGCTTACACAGAATCCTGGTTGGGAATAAAAGAATAATCGCTATATGAAATACAATATAACATCTCTAATAACTCTTCTAGCGCTGGGCGTATTGGCTGTATCCTGCCATAAACCCGAAGACTACGACTACTCCCGCTGGTACGCGGACCCTAATACCGGCATCGCCGGCAAGACCGTGGCCGTGATGACCTTCAACGTCAGGGCGGCTTCCAGCACGGCAGATACCGGCGAGCGCAACTGGACGGCCAGGCGCCCTGCCGTGAAAGCCATGCTCTCTGCCAAGAGTCCGATGCTTATGGGTACTCAGGAATGCGATATAATCCAGAGGAAAAACATTCTGGAAGACGATTCCCGCTATGCCGCCATAGGCATAAATCTTAACGGGCCCACGGAGGAATGTGAGGAATGTGCCATCTTCTACATGAAGGACTCCTTAGATGTGCTGGATCACGGCACCTTCTACCTCACCGACACGCCGGATGTGCCGAGCCGTATGCCGCAGGTGTGGCATTACCGTGTATGCACATGGGGAAAGTTCAAGTTCAAGTCCGACGGCTCGACGTTCTACTATTTCAACACCCACCTCGAGTATTCCGCCGCCGCGGCCAGGGAACCCGAACTTAGAATAATCACGACCAAGATGGGAAAGATCGTAACGGATAACCTCCCCATAGTATTCACCGGCGATTACAATACCGAAGAGGATGACAGCATTTTCGAATCGGTGAAGTCGTTCGGATTTAAGAGCGCGCGCCTGAATGCGGCGGTCGGCGATTCCTACAAGACTTTCAACGGCTATGGAGACTACGGCGGACAGACCCTGGACCATTGCTGGTACCATGGCTTCTCCGGTGTTTCCAGATTTACTACAATAAGGGATAAATGGGCGGGAGTGACTTACATTTCCGACCACTACCCCGTAATAATAACCCTCAAATTCTGACCGGACATGAAGAAAATCGCACTTATAGCGTTCGTTTTTGCTGCGGCTTTGAGTTGCAGCAAGGCCCCGGTCGTCAAAGTGACCGCTTCGTTCACCACTAACAAGGATGTTTACCAGGTGGGGGAAGAACTGCTCATCGAGAATACATCTACGGTCGAGAATGATATCTTGGCCTTCTGCAAATGGGAATACGGCTCTGAAGAAGGGAAGGCAGTTTATTACGGCCTTGAAATCGAGGGCATTTCCTTCGACGCCCCCGGACTGTATACGGTCGAGCTGACCGCTTACGCGGAGCAGGGCGCCGGCCAGGACACATATACCAGGCAGATAATGGTAATTGACGAGAACGACAAGCCTTGGGCTTATTTCGAATGCCCGGCATCTGCAAAGGTAGGGGAAGAGGTTCTCTTTGAAGACAAGTCGGTCGATAATATCGGCGGCATATCCGTGTGGAGCTGGAATATAGGTGGAAAAACGTCTCCATACCAGTCTCCGCTGATGGTATTCGATGCCCCGGCAGTTGGCATGGTGGTTACCCTCACCGTAACCGACAGTTTCGGCGCAAGCGACAGTTTTACCCGCACTATAGACATTACCAACTAAACAGGATATGGATATGAAAAGAATACTCTTTACTTTACTTGTCCTGTTGCCGCTGATTTCGTGCAAAAAGGACGATCCCGCTATCGAGCCGGAAAAAGACCTTGCTTTCGTTTCAATCGAAGCATTCCAGACAAAAACCCAGATAGGGACCAATGCTGTTCCGATATGGAGCATGGACGACAAGATTGCCGTATTCGGCGACGGATCCGACTCTCCCTCAGAGTTCACCCTCCGTTCCGGAGCCGGTTATACCACTGCATCGTTCGAGGGTGTAAAGCCCGCAGGGGAGAATTTCATCGTGTACCACCCGTCCACCGCAAAATGCGATGGTATCACGTTCCGTGGTATACTCGAAACGCAGTTGAGCCATTCCGCTCCATCGCAGCTACTTGGAATGCTGCCTCTCTGGGGGCGTGCCCGCGAGCTCGAAAACGTCAGGGTCAGCAGCCCCTGTGGTATATTACAGCTGAATCTCAAGGGAAAGGGAAAACTGAAATCCATTGTCCTGGATGCAGGTAAGCCTATATCCGGAGAATTCCTTTGCAGTCTTGCGGACAGCCTGTTCGCAATGATAGGGGGTGCGAACATCATACTTATGGACGTTCCGGAAACAGAACTGTTCACTAGCGAGACCACTCCTTTCTATTTCGTTCTTCCTCCTGGAGAATATGAAGATCTCCGCTTGACCTTTACTCCAGCTGAAGGCGAAGTGTTGTATTACACCCTTGAAGACATTATCACGGTGAAAGCCGGATTGTTCTCCGCTCTCGATATCAACCTCAATGACTTGTTATAACTAATGCAAATAACCAAAAACATGAAACACGTTTGTTCTGCTGCAGCCATAGCTTTGGTTGCCTTCGTGGCTCTAACGGCCTGCGAAAAGCAGGAAAAGGGGCCGGTCAAACTGGCCGCTCCTTCTCCTGTTCTTGTGAACGCCGGCATCGACAATGCCACCTTTTTGTGGGAATCCGTAAAAGGTGCAGATTCCTACCAGGTGGTTGTGAATGACGGCGAGCCGGTTTCGGTGAAAGGCGTGAATTACACGGTCGGCAAGCTAGAATCTTCCACCCCATACACCATGAAGATGAAGGCAGTCGCTCCTTCCGGGAGCAAATCCTGGCTGGATTCAGATTGGAGCGAAGTTCTCAGTTTCACTACGGCTGGCAAGAAGGTGCTCAGTACTCCGGTTCTAACAGTTACCAATGTCCTGGCAGGCGGTTTTACCGTATCCTGGCAAGAGGTAAAAAATGCCGGTAAATATGTGTACAAGATTGATGACGGTCAGGAAATGCAAACCACAGGGACGAGTTTCACTGCCGATGGCCTCAAGCATTCCACCGTATATACCGTCAAGGTGAAGGCAGTCCCGTCCGAAGCTCAAGCTGCTGTCGCTGTCGAAAGCGCGTGGGCTGAGACGACTGTCGAGACCCAGCACCGAACCGACTTGCAGAAGCCTGTGCTTGCTTCCAGCGATATCCATACCAACGGTTTCACCGTATCCTGGGCGGCGGTTTCCGGTGCAGGGGCATACAATTACAAACTGGATGGCGGTACCGTGAATACTACCACGGAACTCAGCGTCGTCTTTAACTCCCTTGCAGCACTTTCGCAGCACACGGTCGAGGTTCAGGCCGCTCCTTCGGAAGCCAATTTGGACAATTACGTGAACAGTGGATGGTCCAGCATAAAGGTTACCACTCTGGATCTTGTGGCTCTTGCCGCTCCGGTTCTCAAAGAGGGGAGCGTACTAGGCACTGAGTTTACTGTCACATGGGACGCAGTTCCCCACGCCGCACGCTACATGTGCTCGATGGGCAACGCCGAAGCCACTCCGGTAAGCGCTACCTCCATTAAGTATGAAGGCCTCCAGGCCGAGACTCAGTATACCGTCAAGGTATATGCCGTTCCGTCCGATGCGGAGAGCGTTACCTATAAGGCGGGTCCCGTGGCTTCTATCAACGTTACCACCAAGAAGGCCCCCAGCAGCGACGATAAGGATGGTGGACTGTCCGATTTCGAAGAAAAGCCAGTTTTCTAATCAGGAAAGAATATGAAAAAGATTATATACATGCTTTTGGCAACCGCAGTTTTAGCGGTTTCCTGTGCAAAGGAGATTAATGCTCCTGTAGAGAATGGCGACTCTTCCATGGTGGAGTTCCTCGCCACTGCTGCCCAGACAAAGACTGAGCTCGCCGACGGCCACACCGTGTGGTCGGCAGGCGATGCCATCAAGATCTTCTACGGCGTAGGCCAGAGTGTTTCGGCCGCTATAAAATACGGCGAAGGCACATCTCAAGCTACTTATCAGGCAGCCGTTCCCGCCGGCGTAGATTATTACGCCGTTTATCCTGAAGGGATGACATCTTCCATGCAGGAGGCAGGACATATCAGCGTAACGCTCCCCGGCAGCCAGAATGGGTCTTTCGGAGCAGGCCATATCGCTGCGGCGAAGGCGGCTGACAAGGTTTTTGCTTTTGTTAACCTGAACTCCTTCCTCAAGATTACGCTTCCCGTGGCAGGCTATAAGCGCATCGTGGTAGAGAGCCCGGCAGGCAATGCTCTTGTGGGTTCCATGGACGTGGACCTGAGTGCCGGCAGCCCCGTTGTGAAACTTGCCGCGGACAGCCTTTCCACCGTGGAAATCTCTTCCGATGGCTTCCCGGCAGGCGATGTGTTCATCAGCGTGCTTGCTGGAGTTACCCATGCCAAGGGTCTCCTTCTCAAATACTATGACGAATCAGGCCTCAAGGGCACGTATTACTTGGACAAGCCGTTTGTTACCGAGGCTTCGGTAATTCACAGTTTCGGGGAATTCGGCGTAACGGGAGAATACTTCGCTACGCTCGAAGGTGCTGGAAAGAAAACAGGTGTCAATGCTGCCAACGCAATGGACCTTGCAGGCCTCAAGGCGCTGCTTACCATGCCGGAAGATGCCACAGGAATCGCAGCCAAGACCGCGGCTCTCAGCGGAGCCACCATTCACATGGGAGCAGGTACCTGGGATTTCCAGGATTCGCTCCTTGTGGCGTTCCCGGCTGCCACTGAGCCAGTTGAAATCAGTTTCGAGGGATCGGAAACGGTAATTACCGGTGGCGAGATGCACAGACTTCTCAATATCGGTGCAAACGCCAAGGCTTCTTTCAAGGGAATCAGTTTTATCAAGGGTCTCGCAAAGGACTCAAGGAATTCTTCCATTCTCATCAATGGAGCCGCCAATGCGAGCTTCAAGGATTGCAAGTTCACGGATTGCGTGAACAAGAACGATGAAGGCAGCTATAAAACCGGCGGCTGCATCTATGCTGACGAAGGAACGGCTATCTCGTTCGAAAACTGTGAGTTCTCCGGCAACAGGGCCTCTTACGCGGCAACCCTGCTCATAAAGGGAAGTGCGGCGCTGAAAAATTGCAATCTTCACGACAATGACGGTACCTGGCCGGGCAGTGCTCTTTATCTCGATCATGAAGATGCAGTCTGTACTGTTGAGGGCAGCACTATAGAAGGCAATACCGTTTCCAAGAATGAAGGAGAAAAACCTGATGGCGGCGCAATAGTAGTCCTTGATGGCAAGCTTACCATGACTGACTGCTCCATTCTCAAGAACAGCATCCCCACCAGAAGGGGCGGCGCGCTGCGCCTTCAGAACTCCAGCTATGTGAAACTGGTGAACTGCACCGTAGCACAGAACTCAGCCGACTGGGGGGGCGCTATTAACGTGATCGGCTCTTCCACACTCGAGATAGAAGGTGGAGTGTATAAGGAGAACACTGCCAAGGGTGGTGGCTGTATCCTTGAGTCTAATAGTGCGAATATCATCATCAAGGATGCCCTGTTCAAGGAAAATTATCTGAATAAGTCTGGTAATTTCGGAGGCGCAATACGTTTCGAGGGCAACGGCGACCTTACCATCACCGGTACTACATTCGACGGTAACTACACTTTATACAATGGAGAGAACGAAGCTTTCGGCGGAGCAGTTTCAGTCGGCTACGATCAGCATGATTCTCACGTGACCATAGACGCCTGCATTTTCACCGGCAATCACACCATGTCCGGAGGAGGAGCGGCGTTATCCTATCAGTCTTCAGGTACCGGATCCGGTTGGATGAAGGTGAGCAACACCCGTTTCGAAGGGAATTACAACGAATACAACGGTTCCAACAATGACAATTATGCCAGACACGCAGGTGCAGTACGCTTGGGACATGACGCCACCCCCAGTTTCTTCGACAATTGCGTGTTCGCGAACAACAGCACTATGACGGCGAGTTCCGAAGTGAAAAGCGCATATGGCGGTGCCCTCACCTGCTATGCCGACGGCATGGTTTACCTCAACAACTGCCATTTCGAGAATAACAGTGCCACCCGCGGCGGCGCCATCTCTGTGTGGAACTGCGGCGTGAGCGGGCTGTTCCTGAACGGCTGTACGTTCAGCGGGAACTGGATTTCGTACAGGGAGGGTACTACAATTTACTTCGAGAAATCAAAGTACTTCTTCATGAACAATTGCAGCATAGCCGATAACACATACACCCTTAGTGGTGAAGATGGCGCAGGACGCTGGGTTTATGTAGGAGGCGACTCCGGAAAGGTTCTCGAAGGATGCGTCGTGAGCAACTGCTCAATGTTCGGTTCAGCCAGGACCACTTCGGCCCTTACGCCTATGCAGAATCAGGAACTGCTGTACATCTATAACATGAAGAGCGGCAAGAAAGCTTATCTTGTCAATAATGCCATACTTGCAGCCGGTACCGAACAATATGCCTGGTGGACAAATACCGTGGATGTCCTCGGATATAACAATGTATATTCCGGCAAGGGCAATACCGGTGGTTCCTATACGGGTTCAGCAGATACCGGCGGCAAGAGGGCGGCAGACTTCGGCAGCCTTGCCTGGGAGGCAAGCGACCATGCATGGAAGTGGAACGGCACCCTTGCAGGCAACTATACCGCCATCACAGCCGCCGCCTTTGCCTCGGCGGTGAATTCCGGTAGTTCCGATTTCAAGAACTGGCTGGAAGAAAAGGGAGTACTTGACAAGGATCAGTCCGGTAACAGCCGCGGAGACAGTGGCTGGTGGCCGGGCGCATACCAGGAGTAATGATTTATTCTACTATCATATCACTGTTCATTATCGCCCAGGCGGTGGTCGGGTTAGATCCGGCCATCGCCCTTGGAGCGATAAAGCCGATGAATGCTGCGAACAATGGCCCTACGGAAGCAACGATGGAAGCTTACAAGGACCTTCGTATCCCTTATGCCCGTACTCACGACACGACCTTGGGATACACATACGGCGGACATTGCATTGATATAAACCAGGTTTTCCCGGACTTCGGTGCGAATGTGAATTCCCCGAAGTCGTACGATTTCACCAACAGCGACAAGGTGCTTCTGGATATGCTGGGGGCAGGGACTCAGCCGTTTTATCGACTGGGCCAAAGCATAGAACACCAGAAACGCAAATACGGCATATATCCACCTAAGAACTATAAGAAGTGGGCAAAGATATGCGAGCATATCATCCGCCACTACAACGAAGGCTGGGCGGACGGTTACCACATGGGAATCGAATACTGGGAAATCTGGAACGAGCCCGACCTGGATCAGCCGGACGACCGCTGGAAGACCGACCCGCGCACTTGGGGCGGAACGATGGATCAGTTCCATGAGCTATATGTGGTTGCTTCCAAACATTTGAAGAAATGTTTTCCGGGTCTTAAGATCGGTGGTCCGGCCTTGGCTAACCCGCGAAAATACGGTCCGCCGTTCCTCGATTATGTTAAGGAGAAGGGGGCCCCACTGGACTTTTTCTCCCACCATATGTATCACCGCAAGCCTTCCCGTATCGCGGAAGATATGGGCATCGTCCACACTATGCTGAAAGAAAAGGGCTTTCCCGAAACGGAATCCATCCTTAACGAATGGAACTATAACCGGGGCTGGGACCAGGAGTCCGATTTATATGGACGCAGGATGCGCCACACCGTGAAGGGCGCTGCTTTCGTGGCAGCGGTAATGTGCGAATGTCAGAACCTGCCGGTGGATATGCTCATGTACTATGATATGCAGCCAAACAATATCTGGTGCGGGCCTCTGACACCTTTTACCTATGAGCCCCGCCCTCCTTATTGGGCACTTTTCTATTGGGCGGAGCTTGCCGGCTACGGCACCCAGATCAAGTCAAGTTGCGACACCGGCAATATTTACACCTGTGCCGCCAAGTCGGAAGAGGGGAAACATATCCGACTTTTGGTGGTCCGATATCACGAGGACGACAACCACAATACTCCCCGTGACATAAGCATAAGTATTCCTGACGGCTGGCAGATAAGCTGCATCAGGCTCACCGACTCCCATGGCATGGATAGAACGGTAGAAGCCAAAAGCTCCATCATGATGGAATCAAATGCTTTTGCCCTTATAGAACTAGAAAGCGATTAAGAACCATATATTATGAGCCAATCTTTTATACCAGATATAAAGTGTGGAAAGAAATACCATACTCCACAAGTACATGTGACAGACATTGCTTTTAGAAGTGTCGTCTGCGCCAGCTTCGGCGACACTGAAGATTATACTATCAGGGATATATGGGACATCCCCGACCAAGATGACTCTCCATTGATAATCTAATAATAGTCTAATATGAAAGATCATATACCTTCTGCAGCCAAAGGAGTGTATAACAGCCCTCACTCCGAAGTTCTTCTTGTTGAGCCGAGATCCGTCATTCTTGGCAGTGATGGTTCCACCCAGAACTATTTGGATCAGCTCATTTGGGGCTTACCTGATAATGATTAATAAACACTAATGCGATATGAGACAGATATTTAGATTATTTGGGCTTGCGATTTGCGCTTTCTCCCTTTTTGCCTGTGCAAAAGAGATTGAGGCTCCGTCAAGCTCGGGAATGGTCAAGATTACTTTAACCGCCCAAAGCGGGCAGACCAAGACTACCATCGATGCCGGTGTCACCAAATGGGCTTCCGGAGACAGGATTAAAGTCATATGCAATGATGGCCCAGTATCCGATCCATTCGAGATTGTGGACGGCGTCGGTCAAACTAGCGGCAGTTTTACCGGTTTTGTTCCTGCGGGGAAGACGGCCCTTCATGCAGTCTATCCCGCCGCCGCTTTCTCCGCTGTCAGTGGGACGACGGTAAAAGTCATCATTCCGTCAACCCAGGACGGCGTTTTTGGCGCAGGCAATATAGCAGTTGCCAATGTCGCGGACAATAACAACATGGCCTTCAAGAACGTCAATGCCTTTATCAGCTTTGCTGTTCCTGCCGGTGTTACCAAGGTGGTCATTACCAGCGTGGATGGAAGTCCTCTTGCCGGTACGCTGTCCGTTGACTGCTCGGGAAGCGATCCTGCTGCAAGCACGACTTATGAGAGCACGGCTTCTGCAATCACAGCTGCGATTGATGGTCAAGGTGGAACATATTACGTGTCCGCCCTTCCTGGACAGGCACACGCAAAAGGCCTCCTCTTCGATTACTATGATGCACCCGATAATAAGACCGGAAGCTACTACCTGAACAAGAATATCACCACTGTTGCAAACCAAAACATACAGATGGGTGAGGTAGAAACGAACGGGAATTACTACGTCACCGTATCCGGTGCGGGCAACCAGAACGGAATGAGCTGGGCCAATGCCATGAGTGCCACCAAGATGTGGAAAAAGCTCACATTGGCCGGCACTGACGCACAAACTGACGGCGCTAAAGTCGCCGCCATCGACGGCGCCACCTTCCATCTCGGAGCAGGAATTTATGATTTCAGCAGTAATCCGAATCTATCATTCGATAAGGAGAATCCCATTGTCATAACATTCAAAGGAGGTTACAATGCATCTACCGGGGCTCGGAACATTGCCGGCAATCCCACTGACTTTACCGCAACGGCAGGAAGTTCCTCACTTATCCTTTCCGGAAAGCTGACGTTGACTCTGGACGGTATCAACATCACTGGCAACAGCGTGTCCGGTGACAAGTGTGGTGCTTTGCAGAGTTCCGGAAGCGGAGTTACCATCAATATGGTTGACTGCTCAGTTACTGCCAATTCGAACGACACGTCCGATTCCTACAGCGGCGCTGGCATAGTGCTGTCTAACGGTACCCTTAACGCTACGCGCGTGACTTTCTCCGGCAATACTGCCTATACGGCTCCAGCCATATATAACGATCACGCCAACCTGAATATGACAAGCTGCGTTTTCGACAGCAACGTAGCCACTAACTATTGCGGAGCTGTCCGTCTTCGCGACAGCGGTTCCCACACTTTCACATGTACCTTTGAGGATTGCACATTCAGCAACAACGAGGCTCAAGGTGGTGATTATGGCGCCATCCAGCACAACAATGGTACATGCAATCTTAACAACTGCACCTTTACAAACAACACGGCCGCCAACAACGGCGGAGCTATCGGCATTGCCGGGAAGGGTACGGTTGTTGTCAATGGCGGAACGTTCTCCGGAAATTCGTCAGGAAAATACGGTGGCGTGTTCTATGACGAAAGTGCCTACCTTAATGTGAAGGATGCCACCATTACCGGTAACTCGGCAAACAGCAGCGGAGGCATGGTGTATTCCAAGGCAACCTGTAACTTCGCAAGATGCACAGTCAGCGGTAACCATGCCCAGTGGGGCGGCGCTTTCTTTATCGCCGGCTCTTCAGAAGGAGATGTACGCCTTCAGATTCAAGGAGGAACCATCAGTGAGAATTACGGAAATGGAGGCGGAGCCATCCTGGCCAAGGACTACGCAAGTGTGGTGGTTGGACGTAGCGGTGGGGTAGGCACCATTTTCGATGGAAACTATGCCAGTAATGGAAGCAATGCATCATGGGGTGGCGCCATCAAGTGCGAGAACGCCAAAAATGCGACATTAAGTCTTACCGGTGTTACATTTACAGGTAATCATAACGATTACAATGGCGAAAATGAATCATTCGGAGGTGCCCTCTGTGTCGATTCCGGACAAAACGGTGTCAAGATTACGATTGATGAGTGTGAGTTTACCGGAAATTACACGGCATCAGGTGCAGGAGCAGCCATCAGTTATCAGTCCTCAAATGGCGATAGTTATGGTGACGGATCTGGTTATATGCACGTAAGCAATACTCTCTTCCAAAACAATTACAACAGCTATAGCGGGTCGAACAATGACAACTACGCACGTCATGCCGGAGCAATCCGTCTCGGACACGATGCCACTCCCAGTACTTTTGATAACTGTACCTTTATCGGCAATTACACCCATAGCGCCGGATCTGAGGTAAAGAGCGCCTACGGAGGTGCCATCGCCTACTATGCAGACGGCATGTCTTATATCAACAATTGCTATTTTGAAGGAAACCATGCAACAAGAGGAGGTGCAATTTCGGCGTACAATTGTACTGCTAGCGGTCTTTACTTGAACGGATGCTCGTTCAATGGGAACTGGATTTCCTATTATTACGGGACCACCATTTACGTTGAAAAGACCAAGTATTTCTGCATGAATAACAGCAGTGTATACGATAATACATATACTTTGAGGTCTGGTGGGGACGAGGCAAACTGGATATGCCTGAATGGTACGGGTGATAAGGTGATGGAAGAATGTGTTATCAGCAACTGCTCACTGATTGGCTCTGCGAGGAGTACCTCATCTTTGAACATGCTTACGAATGGACAAGAACTGGTGTATGTCTTGAATACGAAGAGCGGTAAAAAGGCATATTTCATAAACAACTGCATCATCGCATCCGGAACTGAGCAATATGCATGGTGGACAAACACAGTTGACGGCAATGGTTACAATAACGTCTATTCTGCAAAGGGTAATTCCGGAGGTTCTTATACATCAAGTAACGACAGCGGTTCTAAATCTGCAGCTAACTTCGGAGGTCTTACCTGGAACAACAATACTTGGGAATGGAATGGCTCGTTGAGCGGAGGATATACCGCCATCACTGCCAGCAGCTTCGCAAGCCAGCTCAACACTGCAAGCTCCGGTTTCAAGACTTGGCTGGAAGAGAAGGGTGTCCTGAATAAGGATCAGATTGGTAATGACCGCGGCAGCGGCGAGTGGTGGCCCGGCGCTTATCAGGAAGGTGCTATATGAAGGAATAATCTCCAGGCAATAACCTGGAACATTCGTTCATCCAGTATGGACGACACGGGTGACCGTGCATGGAGTGCGAGAAGGGGCGGAATGGCGGCGTTCATCAACGACCGCCAGCCCCAGATCATCTGCATGCAGGAATGTGAGAGCGATCAGCGTACTTACCTTACAAGCAACTGTTCTGGCTATGCCGCCATCTATGACAATGTAGAGCTCGGATGGTGGGAAGCGCTCAGCGGTGCGGAAAATTCGGCCGAGGTTATTCTCTACAACACGAGTGATGTCTCGGTCCAGTCTTCAGGCACTTTCTGGTTGACGACAGGG
>JAILMV010000103.1 GCA_024692185.1 Bacteroidales bacterium
GGCGTTTAGTCGCGGACGGCTGCGATGCCGGGGAGGTCTTTGCCTTCGATGGCTTCGAGCATGGCGCCGCCGCCGGTGGAGACGTAGCTGACCTTGTCGGCATAACCCATCTTGGTAACGGCAGCGACGGAGTCACCGCCACCCACGAGGGTGTAGGCACCGTTTGCAGTTGCCTCGGCAAGATACTCGGCAATCTCGAGGGTACCCTTAGCGAAGGTCTCCATCTCGAAAACACCGACGGGGCCATTCCAGAGAATGGTCTTGGAGCCGAGGATGATATCTTTCCAGACTTTGAGCGAAGCTTCGCCGGCGTCCATTCCTTCCCATCCTTCGGGGATGTTCCTGGAATCCACGACCTTGACGTTGGCATCGTTGCTGAAGTCATCTGCAACTACGGTCTCGACGGAAATGGAGAGGTTGACTCCGAGTTCCTTTGCGCGGGCCATGATGTCGTTAGCCTGAGGGATGAGATCGTCCTCGTGGAGGGAGTTGCCGATCTTGCCGCCCTGGGCCTTGATGAAGGTATAGCCCATACCGCCGCCGATGATGAGGTTGTCCACCTTGGGAAGGAGGTTCTCGAGCACTGCGAGCTTGGAGCTGACCTTGCTACCGCCGATGATAGCGGTGAAGGGGCGCTTGGCGTTCTTGAGCACGTTGTCGATAGCCTTGATTTCGCCTTCCATCAGATAACCGAACATCTTGTCGTTAGGGAAGTATGCTGCGATCAGGGCAGTAGATGCGTGTGCGCGGTGTGCGGTACCGAATGCATCGTTGATGTAGCAGTCGGCGTAGGAAGCCAGCTTCTTGGTGAAAGCCTTCTGGCTCTCCTTGACAGCCTTCTTGGCAGCTGCCTTCTCCTCGTCGGAAGCATCCTCGGCCAGGCCGCGGGGTTTGCCTTCTTCCTCTGCGTAGAAGCGGAGGTTCTCGAGAAGCAGGGCCTCGCCGGGTTTGAGGGCGGCAGCCTGCTCGTCGGCAGTCTGGCAGTCAGGGGCGAACTGCACGGGAACACCGAGGCACTCGCTCACGTGGGCTACGATATGCTTGAGGGAGAATTTAGGATCCACTTTCTTGGGACGGCCGAGGTGGCTCATGATGATGAGGGAACCGCCACCGGCGAGTACTTTCTTGAGAGTAGGGATGGCCCTGCGGATGCGGGTGTCATCGGTTATCTCGAAGTTTTCATTAAGGGGAACATTGAAATCGACACGGACAATTGCTTTCTTGCCGGCAAAATCATAAGAATCAATGTGCTGTTGCATATATATTGGATATTTTGTAATTTTCCGAATGCAAATTTAGCAAAAATCTAAGAATGAAGAAATTAATTATAGCCCTGATGGCCTTGCTAGCCATCTGTTCCTGCACAAAGAAAGAACCCAGCCCCGTAGAGGCTGCCATAAAGGATAAAGTTTCCGCCCAGCTGGGGGAACTACAATATCTGGAGTTCTCGGAACTCACGCTGGTGGACTCCTGCACCTTCGCCGACGAGATTGCCCGCAGGCGCAAGACCCTGGAGCTAAGGTACAATCAGAACGTCAAACTCGCCAAGGAGTATAACAGCCAGTATAAGGCCAACAACGCACAGGCCAAATGGCAGGCGGCAGTCAAGGACCTGAAGGTGCTGGACGGGCTGAGCGGCATAGAAGAAAGGCTCGCTGCGCACGATTCCCTGGGCAAGACCGAACTCTACCGCTACAAGTTCTCGGCCAGGGCCAAACCGGTAGGCGGCAGCAGCACCGAAATCAAGGATATGTATATAGCCATCACGCCATCCTTCGAGATAATCGGAATGGATTACAAGAAGGACGGCGTGCTGAAGGCCGGGGGAAGTCTGATTCCCGGCTATCAAGCCCTGTTCGAAAACGACTAGGGCCTACTTATTCTTCAGATACTCATCGATTGCGGCAGCTGCCTTGCGGCCGGCACCCATTGCGAGGATGACCGTGGCAGCGCCGGTGACGGCATCTCCGCCGGCAAAGATGCCGGGGCGGGTGGTAGCTCCTGCCTCATCGGCCACCAGACCTCCGCGGCGGGTGGTTTCCAGGCCGGGAGTGGTGCGGGAGATGAGAGGGTTGGGAGATGTTCCCAGGGCCATTATCACTGTATCGGTAGGAATCTCGAATTCGGATCCGGGCACTTCCACGGGACGGCGGCGGCCGCTTTCGTCGGGCTCGCCAAGTTCCATACGGACGCACTTGAGGGCGCGCACCCAGCCGCGCTCATCTCCCAGTATCTCCACCGGATTGGTGAGCATCTGGAAGTCGATTCCCTCTTCCTTCGCATGATGGACCTCCTCCTTACGGGCGGGGAGTTCCACCTCGGTACGGCGATAGACTATGGTAGTGTCCGCTCCCAGGCGCAGGGCCGTGCGGGCGGCATCCATGGCCACGTTTCCGCCGCCTACCACGCAGACGCGCGCACCGGCATGGATGGGAGTGCGGTAATCCTCGCGGAAGGCCTTCATCAGGTTGTTGCGGGTCAGGAATTCGTTGGCGGAGAAGACTCCGTTCAGGTTCTCGCCGGGGATGCCCATGAATTTGGGAAGGCCGGCTCCGGTACCCACGAACACGGCCTCGAAGCCTTCCTGGTCCATCAGGGAGTCGATGGTGACGGTGCGGCCGATAATTACGTCGGTCTCTATCTTTACGCCCAGGGCACGGACCTCGTCCAGTTCGTGCTTGAGCACTTTTTCTTTGGGAAGACGGAATTCGGGGATGCCGTATTCGAGGACTCCGCCGGGTTTGTGGAGAGCCTCGAAGATGGTTACGTCGTAGCCGGCTTTGGCAAGGTCGGTGGCGCAGGCCAGCCCTGCAGGGCCGGACCCGATTACCGCTACTTTACGGTGGGAGGGGTGTAAACCGATCGCTTCGCTCACGGTCCCCCCTCTTACATTGCCGAGGGTGGCATGGGTTTCAGGGGGAATCTCCCTTCCGTCAGCAGAGCCAGCTTCTATGATAGCCTGCGCCTGATCATAATCCAGACGGAAATCCGAATTGATAGCCGTACGGCCTATCCACCTCTTCTTGATCTCCGCCTTAGGCGTAATCTCGCAAACCACCGAATAAGTCAACTTATCCTCGTGAGGCCGCAGCGAACAAAGC
>JAILMV010000142.1 GCA_024692185.1 Bacteroidales bacterium
GGGAGGGCGAAACCGTCCCTGATGTCGGTGTGCACGGCAACCACGTTCACCCCGTTCATCTTGGCGAGGGTGTTGTAATTGCAGTAATAGGGCTCCATCACCAGGACCTCGTCCCCGGGGTCGAAGGCTGCATGGAAGATGAAACTCAAGGATTCGCTGCCCGCGGTTGTGACTAAGATGTCCTCCGTGTCCAGTTCAATGCCTACTTTGCTATAATATTTCTCCACCATGTCCGTCCTGAGGGAAAGGGTTCCCGCGGAATTGGAATAGGGGAGATGGTCGAAGCGGAAATCTGCCACGGCCTTGACTGCAGATGCGGGAGATTTGATGTCCGGCGCACCTATGTTCAGATGAAATACTTTGACCCCGTCGGCCTTGGCTTTGTCGGCAAATGGGGTCAGCATCCGTATCGCGGAAGCGGGAACGGTTCCCGCTGTTTTGGATATATGCGGCATATGGTCACTTCTTTCCCACAAATATAGGAAATCTTCTCTTTCCTGCAAAAGGTCAGACCTTGTAATAAAGGGAAAGAATTGCAGCGAAGCACTTGCCGGGGAGAAGCCATTTTGCGAAAACGGCCAGCTTCTGCAGCGGAGAGGCTATCACGTAGTGATGTGCCGGATTTTTTTTCTTGATTATCTTGGAGATCTTGCCAGCGAGGTAGGCCGGTTTGAGGCCGGTGGTCTCGTCTTTCTCTATGCTTGCCAGGGAGCCTGCATACTTGGGATACGCGGCATGCACTGCGGCATCGTCCACGCTCTTTCTCATTGCCGTAAAGCCGGTGGCAAAATCCCCGGGTTCTATCACCACGACCTTGATTCCGAAGTCCTTGGTCTCCAGCCTGAGGGCCTCGCAATAGCCTTCGATGGCGAATTTGCTGGCCGAGTACAGGCCTTGGAAGGGGAGTCCCATCAGCCCTCCTATCGAGCTGAAACAGATTATCTTACCGCCTCCCTGCTTACGCATTACGGGAAGTACCTGATGCAGGAAACGGACCATTCCCATCCAGTTCACGTCCATCTGGCGGGAGGCATCTTCCAGGGAGCAGAATTCAAGAGGCCCGCCTATGCCCATACCTGCGTTGTTGATGAAGACATCTATACGCCCCTCGGCATCCAGCACCTCCTGTACGGCCGCCTGCACCGAGGCCTCGTCCGTAACCTCCGCCTTGATGTAATGCACTCCTGCAATCCGCTCGCAATCCTTGCGGTGGGTTCCATAGACCCTGTGCCCCTCGCTTGAGAGCCGCTCCGCCATTGCTTTTCCGAATCCGGAACTGATTCCTGTGATGAGAATGACCATTATGCTTATATTATTTCCAGTTTCCTGAATATGCTTTCAAGTATATCCATAGCCCTGTCCAGCTGCTCCATGCTGTGAGTCGCCATCAGAGCGAAACGGATGATTACGGAATCCTCCGGAACGGCCGGAGGAATTACCGGAGTGATGAACACACCCTCGTCCAGGGCCATCTTCACTGCCGTCAGGCACTTCTCCATATCCCTTACGAAGAGTGGGATGATGGGGGACTGGGTATGTCCTATGTCGAAGCCTCTTTCCCGGAACCCCTCGTGGGCGTGACGGGTAAGATCCCAGAGATGCTCCAATCTCTCGGGCTCGGACTGCATTATGTCCAAGGCGGCGCTGACCGCGGCTACGTTTGCCGGAGGCATGCTGGCACTGAAGATCAGCGACCTGGAATTGTGCTTCAGGTAGTTGATGACCGTATGGTCCCCGGCTATGAATCCGCCCAGCGAACCGAAGGATTTGGAGAAGGTTCCCATGATCAGGTCCGTCTTGTCCGTAAGGCCGAAATGGTCGGCCGTTCCGCGTCCCTCGCGACCAAACACTCCCAGTCCGTGGGCATCATCCACCATTATCGCGGCATTGTACTTCTCGCAAAGATCCGTAATTGCAGGCAGATTTGCAAGGTCTCCCTCCATGGAATATACGCCGTCCACCACTATGAGTTTCGGAGCTTCGAAGGGCACGGCCGCGAGCTTCTTCTCGAGGGCATTCATGTCGTTATGACGGAATTTGAAAACCTTACTGAATCCCAGGCGGCTGCCGTCGATTATGCAGGCGTGGTCCAGAGAGTCCAGGAAGACGAATCCGTCCCTGAATCCAAGGCAGGATACCACTCCGAGGTTGACCTGGAAGCCTGTGCTGTAGGTGACTGCATCGTCCTTGCCAACGAATTTGGCAAGTTTCTCTTCCAATTCCATATGGATGTCCAAGGTGCCGTTGAGGAACCTGGATCCGGAGCAGGAGGTGCCGTATTTGCGGATTGCAGCTATGGCTGCTTCCTTGAGGCGGGGGTCGTCGGAGAGGCCCAGATAAGAATTCGAGCCGAACATCATAACGTCCTTCCCGTCCATTTTGACTATGGGATTCTGACCCGATGAAATGGGCCTGTAGTAGGGGTAAATGCCTTGGGCTTTTACCTCGTCCGCCAGGGTGAACCCGGCGCATATCTGGTTAAGGTTGAGGTTCATACACTTCTAACTATCGTTCTAAAAGTAGCGAAAAGTAAACAAAAAAGATTAAAAGAACAATTAATTCATCGGAATTGAGTATTTTTGCACCCGAAATGACAATTCTGGATATTCTTTTGATTGCAGTAGCGCTTGGGATGGATTGTTTTACTGTGTCTGTCGTGAGCGGGGTAATGATGCGCAAGCTGTATTGGGGCCGATTTGTCCGGATGTCATTCTTGTTCGGCCTTTTCCAGGCCCTGATGCCCCTGATAGGATGGTTCGCCATTCATTATTTCCAGTCCAGCATAGAAGCCTACGACCATTGGATTGCCTTCGGTCTGCTTTTCCTTATAGGTGCCAAGATGATCGTCGATTCCTTCAAGTCCGAGGAAGAAGCAACTTTCAACCCTCTCCGCTTCTGGACCCAGATAACCCTCGCGGTGGCAACCAGCATAGATGCCCTGGCCGTGGGTATCTCTTTCTCCTGCTCCGGTTACTGCTCCGTGTCCAGCCTGACCCTGCCGCTGCTGGTGATAGGAGTCGTTTCCTTCGTGATGAGCATAGTGGGAGTGTTGCTCGGAGTCCGCTTCGGAGGCATTTTCACCAGGCGTTTCAAGCCGGAAATAATAGGAGGAATAATCTTGATCGCCATCGGCGTCAAGATTCTCCTGGAACATCTTCTAGTCTGATTTACTTGGAGATTTTCTTACCCAGATTCTTGTGACTGGGGTACTTTTCCAACTCACCAATTGCTTTGCGGCGTGCCTCGTAATAATCGTGGCGTGCAGGATTCTCGGGGAACCAGCCGCGCAGTACGCGCATTTCCTGTGAGAGTACTTCGTGTATGCCCCAGAAGCAAGAGAAGGCGGCCGCTCCGATAATGGTAGCGACTACTATGTTCTCCACGAACAGGGACCATACGGAGAAGGCGATGCCGGCAAGCAGCAGAAGCCACCAGCTCTGCTTTCCCCAATAATATTCCATCTTGATTACTATGGGATGACAAATCCCTATGATGAGGAACACTGCGGTTCCTACGATAATACCACTGAAATTCATAGCTGCAAAGGTACATTTTTTATGCGGCATTCAAATCACAATTAATTGTTATATTTGTTGCTTAAGATATATTCGT
>JAILMV010000002.1 GCA_024692185.1 Bacteroidales bacterium
TCCACCACCGCCATAAGCGGCCGGGAATCGTTGGTTGCGGGGTTGTAGAAGCGCCCTTTCAGCTTGAAGCTGTGCTTCCGGCCGTCTTCCTCCATATATCTCAGTACCGACCAGGACTTGAGTCCCAGCAGGGCCGAGGGCTTGTATTCCGACCATATCAGCCGGCGGGTGAAGCGGTCGAAGGCCAGGCGGGAGGTCCCGGATGCGAACGCCGTCACTTCCTCCACCTTCCCGCTGGGATCTATCTTCACCAGTTCGGTGGCCTTGTCCAGGGCGGCATGCAGGGCGTACATCCCCGTGTCGGTCAGGACGAAGGACTTGTAGATGTCGTAGAGCCTGCCTTCCTTCACCAGCTGCTTCCCGTCGAAGAAGGGCGCCCTGGCGCTGTCGGCCGCGGCCCATTCTGCCCGGAAGGCATCCTGGATGCCGATGAAGGCCCCGTAGAGGTTCTTCTTGCTGCCCTCGATTACCGTCCTCTGAAGTACGTTGAAGGGAAGGAAACGGGAATTCACGTTCTCATAATAGCGCCTGGAGAAGAGGGCGTCGTCATAGACCGTACGCATTCCCGCGACCAGCATATATCCGGCCCTGTAGTAATCCGGGGTATAACGCTTCTGGGAGCCGTAGCGCCACTGCCAGAAGTCCCTGTAGAGGCTGTCGGCCAGAGCCACGTGATAGTAGCCCAGGAAGTCGTAGGTACGCCCGCGGCCGCTGTTGGTGAGGGCCGTTTCCGCCGCTACCGCATCTCCCTCCAGCAGGACCTGGTTCGGATAGAGGGCCACCGCCAGGCCTGTGGAAAGCTCGCCCAGGAATATCTCCAGGGGCTTGAACAGGCGGTTTTTCCGGGGGAATTGCATCTGCGCCACGTGCCTGCCCTCGTGCACCGTCAGCTGGGTTATCCAGGGGGTGGATTCCGGCTCATAGAAGTCCGGGCTGGTAAAGAGTTCCATCCTGCGGGGGGACCAGGACACCATGCCGTTGGCAACGGCAGCATAGCCGTGCAGGATTACCGGGAACTTCTTTTTGTAGAGTTCGTTCGGGGAGAAGCCGAGGCTGGGCCTGGTGCATTCTACGAAACTCTCCAGACTCTTCGCATATTCCCTGGCCAGGGAATCCTGCGCCTCGGGATAAACTACTCGGAAGTTATTGGTTTCCAAGCTTTTCCACTTGATTGAAGCAGGATCGGCCCCGGAAGTGTACACTTGTGCTTGTGCGCTTCCCGCCAGCATGGCAAGGGAAAAAAATAAAGCGCAGATCCTTCTCATTACGGTAACTTTCAATTAATTTCAGTAAATTTAGCCAAATTTTCGCAATTTAACTGTAATATGAGTCTATTCCTAAGGATACTGACCCTTCTCGGCTCACTCGGTATGTTCCTCTACGGAATGTCGCTGATGAGCGGAGGCCTGCAGAAAATGGCTGGAGACAGATTGCGCTCCTTCATGGCCAAGATGACCTCCAACACTTTCAAGTGCATCCTTACCGGTATCGCGGTAACCGCCCTCGTACAGTCATCTACCGCTACCACCTTGATGCTGGTGAGCTTCGTGAACGCCGGTCTGCTTTCGTTGGCCACCGCGGTTGCGGTAATAATGGGTGCCAACATCGGTACTACGGTCACCGCCTGGATCTTCGCCCTCTCCTTCGGCGGATCCTCCTTCAGCCTGGGCACCATTGCGATCCCGCTGATGTTCTTCGCCTTCATGCTGGTCAGTAACAAAAAGAAGAAATACAACAACCTGGGAGAGTTCCTGATGGGTTTCGCCCTGCTTTTCCTGGGCCTCACAACCCTTCGTGAAACCTCCACCGTACTGCTGGACAACGAGCCCGTGCGCCACTTCCTGAGCACCCTCACCGGAATGGGCGGCCTGAGCATACTCATATTTATGGTCGCAGGCGCCTGCATGACCCTGATGCTTCAGAGCTCGGCAGCCACAATGGCCATCACCATGGTGCTCGTGGCCAACGGCTACATCCCCTTCGAGATGGCTGCGGCAATGGTTCTGGGCGAGAACATCGGAACCACCATCACCTCCAACATCGCCGCCAGCGTGGCCAACGTCTCCGCTAAGAGGACGGCCCGCGCTCACTTGCTCTTCAACGTGTTCGGCGTCACCTGGGTGTGCATACTCTTCCATCCCTTCCTCGGCCTGCTGGGCAACGTAGTCGAACTATTCGGCTTCCCCAACCCCGCAGTCACCGACTTCGCGGCTGCCGACGAGGCCACCCGCGCCGCGCTGATTGCATCCCTGCCCTACAGCGTCGCCACCCTGCATACGATGTTCAACATCATCAACACCTGCATCCTCGTCTGGTTCATCCCCGTGATAGTGAGGATAGTTACCTGGATGGTCCCGAGCCCGAAGGACGGCGAAGAAGTCTTCCGCCTCAAATATATTGGAGCAGGTAGCCTCGGAACTGCCGATATGGCCCTGAGTTCAGTTAAGATGGAGCTGGTCCGCTACGGGGACCTCTGCCGCCGGGATCTGAACTACATCCGCGAGGCCGTGGCCGCCAAGAGCCAGGAGGATTTCGAGAAAGCCAACGAGAAACTCATCAAATACGAGGAAATCACCGACCATATGGAACACGAGATCGCGGCTTACCTCAACGAGGCCACGCGTATCGAGATGAGCCACGACGCCACCAGGCGAGTGCGCAGCTTCTACCGCATCATCGGCGAGATGGAGTCCCTGGGCGACAGCGGCGAGAGCATAGGAAAGATCCTTTCCCGTGCCTGGGCCCACGGCCAGAAGTTCACTCCGGAAATGGTCCGCAAGCTGGACCGCCTCTGCTCGCTGGTAGATAATGGCTACCAGGCCATGCACGACAACCTGGCCACGCCTCTGGTGCAGCTGGAAGGCATCACCAATGCAGAGGAAGCCGAGGAGAACGTGAACGCCTACCGCGACACCCTCCGCGAAGAGCATCTCTCCAATGTGGAAAAGGCCAACTACCCCTACGAGACCGGGGCCTTCTATATGGATATAGTGAACGCCCTCGAGAAGATGGGAGACTTCATAATCAATATTTCCCAGGCCCAGATAAGTGCGAAACCTGAAAGATAGTCTGCTGCTGGCGGCCCTGCTGCTGCTTGCCGTTTCCTGCGGGGGACGGAAGAAAGCCGCGCCCGCCGTGCACGACAGATCCTTCCCCCTGCTGTCCATCCCCACGGCCTATTCCGACCCGGCCGACCGCGCTGCCTATGCCGCGGAGCACTTCTGGGACGGCTATTTCGAGGGAGATGGCAGGACGGACTCCGCCCGGGTGCTGGGCGTGCCCAAGGCCGAGGTGGAGCAGGCCCTGGCGAACTACATCGCCGTGCTGGACCAGATACCTCTCCCGCAGGCCCGGAAGGGCATCTCCCATCTATTCGACCAAATTGCCGCGAAGCAGCAGGAGGACAGTACGAACCTGGTCTATCTTGCTATGACGGAGATGGTGGCCCGCTACCTCTACGACCCGAATTCCCCAATGCGCGACGAGGACATCTACCTGCCTTTCGTGCAGAAGCTGGCGGCCTCGCCCCTCACCCCCGAGAATATGCGCACGGCCTATGATTACGAGGCCCGGATGTGCTCCCTCAACCCCCGCGGCAGCGTGGCCCCGGACTTCGTGCTTACCCTGCGGAACGGTACCCGGGTCAGCATGCATTCGGTGCAGGCCGAGAAGACCCTGCTCTTCTTCAGCAATCCCGGCTGCCATAATTGTCTGGAGATAATCCAGGCCCTGCAGGCCGATGCCAAGGTGCAGGAGCTGGTGCACGACGGCCGCCTGGCGGTGCTGAACGTGTATATCGACGAGGACCTGAAGGCCTGGAGGGACTATATGCCCATCTATCCGAAAGAGTGGCTGAACGGCTACGATGCCGCCCACATACTGCGCCAGGACCAGATCTACTGCATCCGCGCCATACCTTCCCTCTATCTGCTGGATAAAGAAAAGCGCATCCTGCTCAAGGACGCGCCTCTCGAAAAGCTTCTGGCCGGACTCTACTAATAATACACTAGTTCATATTCCTTTTGCCCCAGGTCCATTGTAATGTCTTTGGAGTTGGACAGGGCCACGAATCCTATTCCGCCTTCCACGTTGTCGGGAATCTGCACCCCCTCCAGCGCGAGGTCCAATTCGCCATCCTGCAGGGTGTTCAGCGCCTTCAAGTATAAATAGTAGGGCTTCGAGAATTTCTGTATCCTGACCTTTGCCTGCGCTTCGGTGGTGATGTATTTCGTATTGTCCGGGTATTCGTTGATACTGAAGATGTAATAAGTGCCTACCATTGGCCTGAGATTGGCGGTCTTGCCGTTGAATTGCGAGTCGCTGAAGGCCGTGTAGTTGTTCTGTGTGCCCAGTCCCAGGTCTAAGGTGTTGTCGCCACCTGCAATATAGCCTTCGTTGAGGATGGGGTCGTTGTCGATTTCGAGCCAGCATTCGTGTTCGCCGCTTGAACTCGAAATGTAGTTATGGTCCTGGTCGTAAAAGTAGTTCTTGGTGATGGCGCTGATGGTAATACGGTAGAATTCTTCTTCGCTGCCGCCGTCGTTCAGCTTGCTTTCGAAACGGTAATAATAATCATCGTAATAATCATTGTGCCGGACAACCGTCGCGGTATCCACGCTCACCAGATCCGGCTGCTCGGGCACGGTCTGCTCGTTCCAGGCGGAGAACCTGCCCTCTGCGTCCACCTCGATACGCACCACGTCGCCGGTTTTCAGGGCGGCGTCGAAATGCATCTTGCTGCGGAAGAGATTACCGTATTCCTCGCTTTCTTCGAACTTGGTGACCGTGGCCACCTTGGTCCCGTTCACGAAACAGCGCAATTCGGCCTCCTTGACCTTCCTCACGAACTCCGTTCCGCTGACCGAGAGGCTCACTTCGTGCTGCAGCTCCCCTGCATCCAGGAAGGCATTCAGCACCAGGGTATCTTCCTTGTCCGCGGGCTTGTATTCCAGCGGATTGTCGCATGCGGCAAGCAGCGCCGCTGCCATCATCATATATATGATCTTCTTCATTGCTCTCTAGAATTTGTAGGTGTAGGTAATGGACGGGATGATGGGCAGGATGGTGATCTTTGTCAGCTTGATCTTCTTCCTGTATGAGATATCTCCCTCCTGCGGGTCCGGATTATACTGGGTACTGTCCTCCACGAATATGAAGTTGGGGTTCATATTGTTGTAGGCATTGTACACTCCGAAGCTCCACAGGGCCTGGCCGCGCCTTTTCTGCTTGGTGTAGTTGAGGCTGAGGTTCAGCCTGTGGCTGGAAGGCATGCGGTAGTTGTTGCGCGAAGGGGAGTAGTCCTGGGCGTCGGTGCTACCGTTGGGATAGACCACTACGGTCTGCCTTTCGGGGATGGTCATGGTGCCACCGGAGGCGAAGGTCCAGGTGCCGCTGATGCTGAGTTTCCGGCTGAACTTGTGGTTCACCACCAGGGAGACGTTGTGCCTGCGGTCGTAGCGGTAGGGGAAGGGCTCGCCGCCGTTGATTACGCCGTTAGGGAACACTCGGTCGCTCCAGGCGAGGGTGTAGCCGAGCCAGCCGGTGGTAGGGCCATCCTTCTTCTCCACGAAGAGTTCCACTCCCCGGGCCAGGCCTTCTCCCATCTCCACATTGTTCTGCCAGTTGGAAGAGTTCCCGAAGAAGGAGGTTCCGTCGCTGTATTCCAGGATGTTGTGCATCCATTTGTAGTAGCCCTCCAGCGAGAATTCCCAGCCGGGAATGCCGCTGTAGTAGGCTCCGATGGATACCTGGTCGGAGGTAACGGGCTTGATCTTGTCGGTGATGGGCACCCAGAGGTCGATGGGGAGGCTGATCTTCGCGGGGGAAAGCAGATGCACGTACTGGGCCATGCGGGAGTAGGAGGCCTTCGCGGCCCAATCTTCCGTGAAATTGAACTTGGCGCTCATCCTGGGCTCGAGGGACCAGTAGGGCGTGCCCAGAGTGTAGAAGAATGCGGCGTGCAGGCCCGGATTCAGGGTCAAGCGCTCTCCGACGGAGATGTCATCTTCCGCATAGACGGAGATCTCGTGCCCGTGGAGGGTGGCGTTGGCGCTGGCCTCGAAGGTGGTATCTACCTTCACATTAGCGGCCTCGCTTTCGAAGAGCAGTCCGCCCATGGTCTCGGGGATGAAGGTGTGGTTCACGTACTCCGCCCCGAACTTTATCAGATGGCTGGGCGAGGGGGTGAAGTCGAAGTCCAGCTTCGCGGTGAAGTCCCGCATCCCGGAATGGTAGTTTATGGAGTAGATAGTCTCGTCCATCATCCCTTCGCTGACAGCGACTTCCTTCATCTTCGCCCCAATGCTCATCTTGTAGCGGGTGTAGGCCACGGTGGCGTTCGAGAACAACCGGCTGTTGAAAACGTGGTTCCAGCGCAGGGCCGCCAGAGTGTTCCCCCAGCGTATATCTATGTCGTTGCTGTCGGTCTCCCTGTAGCTTTTTTCGTTTTCTCCATCGTACCTGGTCCCCTCTCCGGAATAGCTGTCCTCGTAGAAGAAGATATCCCTGCCGTTGTAGGCGTTGAGGTAGATCCTGTCTTTGTCGGAAATGCGCCAGCTGAGTTTGCCGTTGAGGTCGTAGAAATAGTAGTTCCCGTTCACGTCGTAGGATTTCAGTATGGGGGTGAAGAAGAAGGTGTGCATCGCCCTTCCGCTTATGCTGAAGGCCAGCTTATCCTTGATTATGGGGCCTTCCAGATGGAATTTGTCGCTCAGCGCACCTATGCTCACCGTGCCGTGGTACTCCTTCATGTTGCCGTCGTTCGTGCGTATGTCGATGATGGAGGAGATGCGCCCGCCGTACCTGGCGGGGAAGGAACCCTTGTAGAGGGTGACCTTCTTCACGGCCTCGGGCTGGAAGATGGAGAATATGCCCAGCAAGTGCTCGGCGTTGTAGAGGGAGATGCCGTCCAGCAACAGCAGGTTCTCCTCGGGTCCGCCTCCGCGGACATAGATTCCGGAAAGGCCTTCGGTGCCCGCCTGCACACCCGGCATAAGCTGGATGGTCTTCAGCACGTCCGCCTCTCCGAAGAGGGTGGGCATCTGCTGGATCACGGTCACGGGCACCTCTATTGCGCTCATCTTGGTGGAAAGAATGCCTGCGTCCTTGGTCGCAACCACCGTGGCGCTGTTGAGCTGCAGGTCCGGGTTCAGGCTTATGTTTATGGTAGTATCGCGCTGCAGGTCGAGGGTGATGCTCTGTTCGGAGTAGCCCATGTAGGAGTAAGTGAGCGTCCTCTTGCCCTGGGGCAGCGTGAGTGTGTAGAATCCGTATGGGTTCGTGACGGCGCCGGTAATCTCGGAGCCCGAGCCCGTAGATACGCCTGCCGAAATCAACGTTTCCCCAGTCTTGGAATCAGTAATAAAACCACTAACCGTTGCCCGCCCCTGCGCTCCCGCGCTGGACTTTGTGCTTGCTTGGTTCCCCTGCGCTCCCGCGCTAACTGTGCCGGCGAGCATTCCCGCCAAAACGGCCAAAGCCGCGGCGGCTCTCAAAATCGATATCTTCATACAAAAAACAAATCGCGAAAACGCGACATCTTGCACATAGATGCAAAAACCTCGCCCTAAGTTGCGTGGGAACATTATAAATCCACCCTAAAGGGGGGTGTTTATTATTTTTTTAATCTCTTAATTTGCAAACAGATAAACACAATACTATGGACCATATCTATCAAAAACCTGATGTCGAACTTATAGTTTATAACGTCGGCAACAGCATCCTGGGGAGTTCTATAGAAGGCCTCCGCAACAATTACATTCAATCAACCGGGTGGGAGGACTAGGCTATGAAAAAGACTTTGTTATTTATTGTAGCGTCTATTGCTCTTGTTTCTTGTGCCGGCACGCTGGACCAGCCTGAAACATCGGAAGCAAAAAGCTATTCAGTAACGCTTAATGCCGGTAAGGCTGGCACGAAGGCCCTTGCCGAAGCCGGATCGTCATTAACTGCGACCTGGACCGCGGGAGACCAAGTGAGCGTGGAGGCTGGCGGGTCGGTTGTCGGCACGCTGACTGCCGATGCAGACGGCGCGAGCACTACTTTAAGCGGCACCATAACCGGCAGTTTCTCTGTCGGAGACAATCTTGAACTGAAGTATCTTTCCAATGATTATACTTCCCAAAACGGAACCCTGGCCGGTATCGCTTCGTCTTGTGACTATGCTACGGCTACGGTTTCCATAAGCGCCGTATCCGGAGATAATCTCACAACTTCCGACGCCTCCTTCGAAAACCAGCAGGCCATCACCAAATTCTCCCTTTTCAAGGAGGACGGCACCACTCCGATCAGGACGAGGGATATCATAATTACCGCCGCGGGACTTGAGGGAAATAAAATAAGCGTTTCGGCGGAATCGTCCCTAGAGGAGGTTTATATCGCCATGGCAAACAGCTCCGGAGTCAAGAAAGAATATCTTTTCATAATCACGGAGTACAGCAGCGGCACCATATATTATGCTACGAAAAAAGTGAACCTTGTCAGTGGCAATTATTATGAGACCGCTCTGGTTGCCAAGGGGACCGTTTCAGGTACCATGGACCTTTCGACAAGAAGTTATGTCGCCTACACCGTGCCGAATAATTATCTCGTTTACGACAGCAATCCGACAGTGAACAGAAATATTCCTCTGACCGTAAACAATGGTATAAACCTTATCCTTTTCAATGTGCGGGTCGTAACTACGGCCACAGGCGTGTCCGCTATGACCTGCGCGGGCTCCGCTACTATCTCCTTGCTGGGCGATAACTATCTCAAGGGTACTAGCGGAACAAACATGAGTAGTTTAGGCTCTGCAGGCATCGATGCCCAGGGCAGCCACGAATTATATACCGTAACATTTACCGGCCCGGGCAATCTGGAAGCCGTAGGAGGATATGGAGCCGCGGGAATAGGCGCGAGTGCAGTCAGTGGAAGCAGCGGCAAAGTGCACGCGAACCTTGTATTTGACGGAACGGGAACTATAAGCGCTTCTTCCAAGCAATACGGAGCGGGCATCGGATCGGGAGTGATGTACAATTCAAGTACATCGTCAACCTTGTCGAACTCCATCGGAAACATTACCATCAACAGCGGAACCATAGTCGCAACAAGTTCTGCCGGAATAACATATTCCAATAGCGGCGGCGCGGGAATCGGGGCCGGAGCCGGTTATGGCTCCTCTACCAGCCAAAAAGCCCAGAGCACTTGTGGCATCATTACCATAAATGGTGGCAACGTCACGGCAACCGGAGGATATGAGGCCGCCGGTATCGGAGCTGGAGCTTGTGGCTATACAGGTTCGTATTCGAAGTGTGGAAATATTGTAATCAACGGCGGAACCGTGATTGCTACCGGATCGTCTTATGCTCCCGGAATAGGCGCTCCAAAGGGTTACTCTAAGACTTATACAACCACTTGCGGGACTGTTACCATTGGTTCAGGAATCACCTCGCTTACGGCAACAAGAGGGAGGAGCGGGAGCGATTATCCTCAGTGCATAGGTGTCGGAAGTAGTGGTTATGCAAGCTGTGGCGACATAACTATCGACGCCGGCCTCAGCGACAGCGGAGAACCGGAAGGTACTGGCCTTGTCAGGACCATAAGCCATTAAGAGTTTTGTGGCTTAAACCGCCACCGGAGCTTTGATGGCGGGCCAGGGATCGTAGTCCACGAGGGTGAAGTCCTCGTACTTGAAGTCGAAGACGCTCTTCACATCTGGATTCAGCAACATTTTGGGCAGGGGCCTGGGCTCTCGTGAGAGCTGCTCGGCTACCTGCTCAAAGTGGTTAAGGTAGATGTGGGTATCGCCCGTGGTGTGCACGAACTCGCCCGGCTTCAGACCGCAGCACTGGGCTATCATCATAGTCAGCAGGGCGTAAGAAGCAATATTGAATGGCACGCCCAGGAAGGTATCTGCCGAACGCTGATACAGCTGGCAGCTGAGCTTTCCGTCCGCAACATAGAACTGGAAGAGGCAGTGGCAGGGAGGCAGGGCCATCTTGTCCACCTCGCCCGGATTCCAGGCGCACACCAGCATACGGCGGGAGTCAGGATTGTTCTTGATGGTCTCGATCACCTGCGCCAGCTGGTCGATCTTGCGCCCGTCCGGGGCAGGCCAGCTGCGCCACTGATGCCCGTACACGGGGCCCAGGTCGCCATTCTCATCCGCCCATTCATCCCAGATGGACACGCCATGGTCTTTCAGGTACTTTATATTGGTATCCCCCGCAATGAACCAGAGCAGTTCGTAAATGATGGATTTCAGATGCACCTTCTTGGTGGTCAGCAGAGGGAAGCCCTCCGAAAGATCGAAGCGCATCTGGTATCCGAACACGCTCTGAGTGCCCACGCCGGTGCGGTCGTGCTTGATTACTCCATTTTCGCGGATGTGCCGCAGTAAGTCGAGATATTGTTTCATAATGTTCCAAAAGCCCAGATTATAGCCTGCCCGAAGGTCTCGCCAGGCTGAAGCAGAGTAGAAGGATAGTCGGCCTGGTTAGGGCAATCGGGGAAGTGCTGGCACTCGATGGCCACGGCGTCATAGTCGTGGTAGATGTGCCCGTTCTTTCCCTCGGGGCAGCCGCTGAGCCAGTTCCCGGTATACACCTGCACGCCCGGCTGGGTAGTGAACACCTTCAGCGTGCGTCCGCTTGCGGGAGATGTGAGCTCGGCGCATTCGGAGAGCTGTCCGTCCATACGGCCGTCTATCACCCAGCAGGCATCGAAACCCTTGCCGTACTTGATGGCGGGGAAGTCCGCACGCAGGTCGCGTCCTATCTCCTTCTCCGTCACGAAATCCATCGGAGTACCGGCCACGGGCTCGGACTCTCCCAGAGGGATCAGGGTCGGGTCTGTCGGGAGATACTCGGATGCGTTCAGCTTCAGAAGATGCTTCTCTATGCTGCCGGAGCCCTCTCCGTCCAGGTTGAAATAGACGTGGTTCGTGAGGTTTACCACGGTGGGAGCGTCGGTAACTGCCGCAAAGGTCAGCTCCAGCTCGTTATTCTCGGTCCAGACGTAGCGGGCCGTAACTTTCATATTGCCGGGATAACCCATCTCCCCGTCCTTGGAGAAATACATGAACTCCACGGCCTCGCCGTCGATGCGGGAGTCCCAGACCTGGTTCTGGAAGCCCTCGGGGCCTCCGTGAAGATGGTTGGGCCCGTTGTTGATGGGCAGCTGATACACTTTTCCATCTACTTCCAGATGGCCCTTGGCGATGCGGTTTGCATAGCGCCCGGGGACCTTCCCCGCGCAGGGTCCGTCGGCGAAATAGCTCTCCGGAACAGGGTAGCCGATGACCACGTCACCCAGCTTCCCGTTCTTGTCCGGCACATGGATTTCCACTATGGCGGCGCCCACGCTGCCAAGCACTACATACGCCCCGGAGGCGTTCTTCAATGTATATTTGTAAATCTCTTTCCCTTGGGCTTTGCCCCAGAGGGATTTGGTGATGATGGTCATAGCACAAACGTTCTGGTTATTCCTTCAAAGATAGCAAATATCCGCTAAAATATCACTATCTTTGGACTTTCGAAACCCACCGCCTATGCTCAAATGTCTTATCGTCGCAGTAGCCGACAATTATGGAATCGGTGTCAAGGGGGACCTCCCCTGGCACATCTCGGAAGACCTCCAGTATTTCAAGTCCGTAACCAAGGGATACCCCGTGATCATGGGGCGCACGACCTATTTCTCCCTACCTTTTCACCCGCTGAAAGGCCGTAAGAACATAGTGCTCAACCTGGGCGGAGATCCCATCCCCGAGGCCACCTGCGTCTATTCCTTCGAAGAGGCCTACAAGGAAGCCGAAGAGACGGGGAAGGACAAGTGCTTCATTATGGGCGGCGCCTCCGTTTACCGCGCGGCCATGCCCGAGATGGACCGCCTCTACATCACCCACGTGCACACCAAGGTGGAGAACGCCGACGCCTTCTTCCCCGTCATCGACCCGGAAGTCTGGCAGGCCATCAGCACCTCCGAAACCCATATCGACCCTGAAACGGGTTATGAATTCGAATTCGTAGTTTACGAAAAACGTTAGTATCATAATTGCAGCTCTGCTTCTTGCATGCTCCTGCGCCACGACGCATTTCGCCGTGGAGGAGAAGCCTGCCATCGATTCCCTGCTGCTGGTAGAGCCCTACAGCCGCATCGATGCCTTGATACCCCGGGGGATGGCGGAGTATTCCGACAGCCTTTCGTCGCTCTCGAACAACATCATCTCCACGGCCATCTTCGATAGCGGCCTGCCTGTAAAGGCCATCACCACGGTAGTGGGGCATCCCTATCAGGAGCAGCTGGATGCGGAGTATGAGAGCCTGAAGGACATCAATCCCTACAAGCTGGAGAACCTCTACCTCCCTTCCACGATGCATTCTTATCTCGCGACCCTGCCCTACCGCTATGTGATACTGGTCTATTCGGAGGGATTCGTGTGGAGCAGGAACGTCGTGTTTTTGGATGAAGACCAGCTGCGCTATGAATCCCATATCTACCTTGCCGTTGCGGACACTCGCAGCGGGAAGATAATCTATTTCAACCGTTCCGTTCCCGAAGAGTCCAACCCTCTCAACGCGAAACTTGTTACCAAGAGGGTCGGCTGGTTGCTGAAAGAATTGAAGGATGGCAAGTAGAGGCAGGTTCAACAGCAGATTCGCCACGGTTATGGCGATGGCCGGCTCCGCCGTGGGGCTGGGCAATATCTGGCGCTTCCCCTATATGGTGGGAGAGCACGGGGGAGCCGCCTTCATAATAGTCTATATCATCTGCTGCCTGCTGGTCAGCCTGCCCATATTCTTCGCCGAATCCATAATCGGCAAAACTACCCGGAAAGATACCTTCGGCGCCCTGGAGGCCCTGGCCCCCAAGAGCAAGAACGTCGGCTATGTGGCCATATTGGCCTCCTTCATAATTCTGTCCTTCTACAGCGTGGTGGGCGGATGGAGCTTCAACTACCTCCTTCGTGCGCTGGGCGGTTCCTTCAACGGACTGGGGATGGAGCAGGCCCGCGAGGTCTTTGCGGGCGTGGGTGCATCTCCCGTCGAAAGCGTCAGCTGTATGCTGGTATTCCTGGGCCTGACCGCGATGATAGTGGTGGCCGGGGTAGATAAGGGGATAGGCCGCTTCTCCAAGATTTCCATACCGGTGCTGTTCGTGATGGTGCTGGTCATTGCCGGGGTATCCCTGCGCCTGCCCGGCGCGGAGAAGGGCGTGGAATACCTGGTAAGGCCGGACTTCGGCAAGCTCGACGGCCCCGCCATCGCAGCCGCCCTGGGCCAATCCTTCTTCAGCCTTTCGCTGGGCGTCGGAAGCATCCTCACCTACTCCTCCTACATGAAGGAAAAGGATAGCGTGCTGTTCGCCGGGGGATGGACTGCCCTGTTCGATACCCTTTTCGCGATTGTCGCGGGCTTTGCCATAATGCCCGCCGTGGTCGCTGCCGGCATCGAGCCCGCAGCCGGACCTTCGCTGGTGTTCGAGACCCTGCCGGTGATCTTCTCCCGTATGGGTGTGGTGCTCCCGGTAATCTTCTTCCTGGCCATTCTGATCGCGGCCCTCAGCTCCTCGATTTCGATGCTGGAGGTGGTCGTGGCGTGGATGGTGGACCAGAAGGGAATGCGCCGCAGCTATGCCGTGCTGGCCGTCTTCCTGGCCGCCGCCCTGCTCGGCAGCGCCTGCGCCGTG
>JAILMV010000012.1 GCA_024692185.1 Bacteroidales bacterium
GACAGCCATCTTCCCCTTGAATCTAAGGTGTGACGATATGAAACTACCAGATGTGGACACGCTCTTCCTCAGGACGGAACATCGGGTCGCCTTCCTTGATGTCGAAGGCCTTGAAGAAGGAATCGAAATTCCTGAGGGAGACATTCACCCTGTTCTCCGCGAGGGAGTGAGGGTCGAGGTTGGTCAGACGGGCCTTTTCCTCGTCGGTGATGTTCTGGGCCCATACGGTAGCATAGCCGATGTAGAAGCGCTGCTCGGGTGTGAAGCCGTCGATGAGTTTGGCCTTCTTGCCCTTCATGGCATTCTGCATAGCAGTGAAAGCGATGCTGAGTCCGCCGTGGTCACCGATGTTCTCGCCGAGGGTGAAGTGGCCGTTGGCGTGTACGCCGGGGAGGATTTCGATCTCGTCGAACTGTGCGGCGAGCACCTCTGCCTTAGCGCGGAACTTGGCATCGTCTTCATCGGTCCACCAGTTGATCATGTTGCCGTTCTTGTCGAAGAGGCGGCCCTGGTCGTCGAAGCCGTGGCTCATCTCGTGGCCGATAACCACGCCGATGGCACCATAGTTCACAGGCTCGTCGGCATCCGGGTTGAAGAACGGAGGCTGGAGTATGGCTGCAGGGAAGCAGATCTCGTTGGTGGTAGGATTGTAATATGCGTTGACGGTCTGAGGAGTCATTCCCCATTCAGTCTTGTCGGTAGCTTTGCCGAGCTTGCTCATATTGTCGGCCACATACCAGCGGCTGGCGGCACGCAGGTTCTCATAGTAGCTCTTCTCGGGATCGACCTCGAGGGTGCTGTAGTCCTTCCACTTGTCGGGATAACCGATCTTGACAGTGAAGTTGTCCAGCTTCTCGTGGGCACGGACCTTGGTGCTGTCGCCCATCCAGTCGAGCTCGTCGATATGCTGCCCGAGTGCGACCTGGAGGTTCTTCACGAGGCTCAGCATCTGCTTCTTGGAGGATTCGGGGAAGTAACGCTCAACGTACATCTGGCCGACGGCCTCGCCGAGAACTCCGTTAGGCACGGACATGGCCCTCTTCCAGCGGGGTTTGTGCTCCTGGATACCTGCCATCTGGCGGGAGAAGAACTCGAAGCTGGCTGCGTAGAAATCGTCGCTGAGCGAACCGCAGCCGCCGCTTACGAGCTGGCAAAGGAGGTAATCCTTAAGGATCTGGAGGTCGGTAGCGGCAACATAGTCACTGAATGCCTTGAAGTAGGAAGGCTCGCAGACGATGATCTTATCCTGTGCGGGCACGTTGCAGCCCTCGAAGTATGCGGCGAAGTCGAAGCCGGGATATGCGGCCACGATCTGCTCGGTGCTCATGGGGTTGTAGAGCTTGGGCATGTCACGCTCCTGCTCACGGGTCCAGGAATTGAGTGCGAGGTAATCCTCGACTGCCACGGCATTGTCGGCAACCTCCTTGGCGTTCTCCACACCTGCGAGATTGAGGACCTTGTTCAGGAAGATGCGATAGCCTTCCTTAAGAGCGGCATTCTCGGGCTTCACATAGTAGTCGCGGTCACCGATTCCGAGGCCGCCCTGACCCATGTAAAGAATCTGCATGTCGCTGTTCATAAGGTCGGTCTCCACATATGCGCCGAAGAAGCCGCCCTCACCCTCGAGCTTCATCTTTCCGAGGGTGCTGGCAAGTTCTTTCTTGCTGGAGATGGCCTGAACTTCGGCGATATATTTCTGGATGGGAGCTGCTCCCTCTGCATTCAGACGGGTGGAATCGAGGCCCTGCTTGTAGAGGTCCACGATTTTCTGCTCGATGCTGCCCTTCTTGGTCTCCATGGTAGCCATGGAAGCGAAGAGGTCGTTCAGACGGGTGATATTGTTTTCGCGGAGCTGGTCGAAAGAACCGAAACGGCTGTACTCTGCTCCGAGAGGGTTGGCTACCTGCCAACCATGGGTTGCATATTTATAGAAATCCTCGCCAGGGGACACGCTGGTGTCCAGGTTGGCCAGGTCGATTGCAGGGACTTTCTCCCCGCCTTTGTTCTGGCAAGCAGCCAGCATCATCAAAGGAATCATACATAAAATCAACTTTTTCATACTCTATTTTTTTAGTTTTGATTTTTCGATTATAGCAAGATTGGTGGTAGCGGATTCGTCGCCGGGATTCAGCTTGAGCACCTTCTTGTAGTACTTCGCAGCTTTTTTGTTATCGCGTTTGGCAACCTGCCAGTAGGCCCCCAGATTGTTCAGGAAAAGGGTGTTCTTGGGGTCCTGCTTGAGCATCCTCTCGGAAAGTATGCGGAAGGACTCGTAGGAATTGGGGCTTCCGGTACGGTAGAAAAGATAGCAGTACTCCTGTACCGAGGAGATGAAATCCTCCCTGGATACGGGCTCGCCGGCATAGGTCCAGGCGGGCTTGACAGCGGCGTCGTAATCTATGAGGTTCAGCATCGCGGTAGCTGCCATGTCGGGGCTTTCTTTCTCGTAGGCGGCCAGGGCCGTGATCTTGTCGAAACGGTAGATAAGGGCCTCGGGCTCGAGTTCTATCGCCCGGTCGATGTACTGCTGGCTCAGGCGGAAGAGTGAGTCGTTGAACATGGGAACCGTGAAATAATGCACCGGCAAACCCAGACTGTCCTTGAGGCTTAGCACGGGCTTCTGGCCGAGATAGCGCTCGACTTTCATTGGCTGTATCTCCTCCGAACGGGATTTCGCGAGATAGTAGTTGAACCTGCCTTCCAGCATGTCGCAGTCGTCCGGATATGCCTCCGACCATTTGTCGAGGATGTACTCCACACCCACTCCGGCACTGCCCACGGCACGCACCTGCCTGTCATATTTCTCCTTGAACTGTTCCGCAGTCTGCCCCATAGCGTTCAGGGCGATGCAGCACAGCATTATGGTAATTATCTTTCTCATACGTCCATATGGATTCTACGGCTCTTGGGATAGAGATTGTTGCATCTCTTCCCCAGATTCTTCACAAAACCAAGAGGATGCTGCCGGTAGCATACTACCAGCATTCCCAGAGGAGCTTCCGGCAAGAACAACGTGTCCCTGTGAAGATACCGCAGTGCTTGCTGCAAATCCAGTTCCACTCTTGGAATTTTTTCGTCAAATATCTGCAAACGGCTCTCCAGAGGCCGCAGGTCCGCTATTTTACAACGGGAAGAGGCTACGGAGGCGGTCTTTGTCAGGGCCCCTGCCCACTGGCCCTCCCCAGGCACTTCGCCGGCTTTAAGCAGGCTGCCGCAGCGGGTCAGGCGTACCCCATAGTCCGGGAATTCATCTTCCGGAGCTATGATCTCCCCTCCGAGTTCGGAGGCCAGCCATTCCAGATTGGAATCATTCTCGCAATCCTCGTAGGTGCAGGTGGAGTAGATGAGCAGGCCTCCCTCCTTGAGGGCCGGCCAGACATCTGCCAGTATGCGTTTCTGGCGGGCGGCGCAGATGCCGGGAAGCTCCGGCGTCCATTCGGCCACGGCGCGGGGGTCCTTGCGGAACATTCCTTCGCCGCTGCAAGGGACGTCTGCCACCAGCACGTCGAAATAACCCTTCATCAGGCGGCCTATCACGGCCGGATCGGCGCTGGTTACCGTCACGTTCGGATCTCCCCAAACGCCCACATTGTCGGCCAGAATGCCCACGCGGGCCTTCATAACCTCGTTGGCGACCAGTTCGAAATCATCCCCGAAGGCCTCCCTGAGCGAGGCGGCGAGGTCCGTGGTCTTGCCTCCGGGAGCTGCGCAGAGGTCGAGTACCCGCAGGCCTTTCTTATCGGGGAGATGCTTGCGGAACAGATGCCCCACGAACATGGCGCTACTGTCCTGCACGTAGTAACAACCTGCGTGGAAGAGGGGGTCTAGGGTGAAATTGGGCCTTTCGGCCAGGATGCGTCCGTATGGGCTCCAGGGCACCGGAGTTCCCTCCGGGCCGTCGCAACCCTTGAAGGGGTTGAGCCTTATGGAAGTGGACGCCTCTCCCATCAGAATTTGATATCGTCCGGCATTCCTTCGGGCCTGCGGCCTTCGGAAACTGCCACCAAGGCATCGACTATCTTGTCCAGGCCTTCCTGAAGCTTGCTGCCCAGCATCATCTTCATCATCAAGTTCAGATCCGCCAGCAAGTCGATGTGGAAGTCGCATTTACCGGGATTGTCCGTGGGGTCGAAGTGCATGGACACCATGAACTTGAACGGAGCACCGTTGTCCTGGAGCTCTATATAACTATAAGGTTCGCGACGCGTGACCTTGACTCCTATGGTGAATCCCTGCACGGTGGCGCTGATGGTATCGTAGTCGGCGGTAACGCCCTGCTTCTTGTCCTCGGGGAGCATGGCAAGGAAATTCCGCATGTCGGTAAAGGCCATGTACAGCTCCGCCTGAGGGCGCGAAACGATGCCGTGTTTGCTGCTGTATTGTGCGCTCATAGCGTAATTTTTTCTAAATTTGCAATCTACCGCAAAGATAGCAATTTTTATATGCACAGGATATACTTCGAAAAGCGCTGCATCATTATCTGCGAGCCCGGGGACCAGGCCCTCGCCGACCCTAATGCCGTGGAATTCCACCTCGGCGAAAAGATCGACGTGCACACCCTGATCCTGATGTTCGAATCCAGCAAGGAGCTCAGCAGGATATACATTCCTGCCGCAAATACCGACAAGGTTTACCACCGGCTCTGCGCGGAATTCAAGGAAGTGAATGCAGCCGGCGGACTGGTGAGCAACCGCCGCGGGGATTTCCTGATGATCAAGCGCGGCGGGCTGTGGGACCTCCCCAAGGGCCACCAGGAGGATGGAGAAGATATACGCGTGACGGCACTTCGCGAGGTACAGGAAGAGACCGGAGTGGACAAGCTCGAGCTCAGGGACCTTATCTGCGTCACCGACCACTGCTATCTGAGGGACGGAATCTGGCATCTCAAACATACCTGGTGGTACGATATGCTCTACACCGATCCGGTGGACCTGGCGCCCCAGCGCGAGGAGGACATTACCAAGGCCGTCTGGGTGGCAAAATCCAGCCTTCCTCCCTTCCTTGCGGACACCTATCCTTCGATCCAGGAGGTATTCCGCGAAGCAAAAGTGTAAATATTTGGCTAAGACTGAAACTTTTAGCCCCGTTCCGGCGTATAATAAAAGCTATTATTCGCTGAAACAATGAAACTATCTCAATTCAAATTCGACCTTCCCCAGGATCGCATCGCTACTGAACCTTCGCGTTGGAGGGACGAATGCAAGCTCATGGTGCTGCATAAGAGCAGCGGGGAAATCGAACACCGTCAGTTCAAGGACATCATCGATTATTTCGGAAAAGGGGACCTTTTCGTGCTTAACGACACCAAGGTCTTCCCGGCCAAGCTTCTCGGAAAGAAGGAGAAGACCGGCGCTGACATCATGGTATTCCTGCTGCGCGAACTGAACAAGGAGCAGAAGCTCTGGGACGTGATCGTGGAGCCCGCCCGCAAGATCCGCATCGGCAACAAGCTTTACTTCGGAGAAGATGAAAGCATGGTTGCGGAGGTGATCGACAACACCACCTCCCGCGGCAGGACCCTGCGTTTCCTCTATGACGGACCGTACGAAGAATTCAAGGCTAATCTTTTCGCCCTCGGAAAGACCCCTGTGCCCGAATGGGTGAAGGAAGATCCCACTCCCGAGGATGCAGAGAACTTCCAGACCATCTTCGCAGAGCACGAGGGTGCCGTTTCGGCTCCTGCAGCAGGCCTGCACTTTAGCCGCGAGCTTTTCAACAGGATGATACTCTCGGACATCGAGAAGACCTTCATCACCGTGCACATGGGCATAGGCCACTTCCGCAGAGTAGATGTGGAAGACCTCTCCAAACACCGCATGGACGGAGAAAGGATGATCATTTCGGAGGAATCCGCAGCGAAGATCAACGCCACCAAGAAGGCCGGCCACAAGGTGCTGGCAGTCGGCGTCACCGTGGCCCGCGCATTGGAAACCTATGTGACCACCACCAACGAGGTCAAGGCCAATGACATCTGGACCAACAAGTTCATCTTCCCTCCTTATGCATTCTCGATTCCCGACGCTTTCGTGTCCAATTTCCACCGTCCGGAATCCACCATGCTGATGTGCGTGGCAGCATTCGGAGGCTATCAGAACGTGATGAACGCCTACGACGTGGCCCTGAAAGAGGGCTATCGCTTCGGCCCTTACGGAGATGCCTTGCTGATAGTCGATTAAGATATCGCAAACATATATTTTCGTTTTTACCCACGGGTCCTACCCCCGTGGGTATTTTGTTTTTTCCTACCTTGGGCGTATGGAAGACATCAGGATAGAAAGGTTGTGCGCTATTGCGCTGGGGAAGATTTTCGGCTATGAGCCTCTTTATATTACGGGGCTGATAGGCAAGCTGGGTTCGGCCGCGGCGGTCTTCGACCTGAGCACGGAGGAAATCGACGAGCTGCTGGGGCCGGGCAGCAAATACAGGGGAATGGTGGTGAGCTCGGTACTGCGCGACGCAGAAGACGAACTGGACATGCTGGAAAAGAGGGGCTACGGCTATATCGCCAGCACCGAAGCGGCCTTTCCCCAGGCCTTGAAAGAGTGCCAGGACTGCCCTGCGGGGCTTTATTACCGCGGCAGTTCTCCCCCGGAAAGCATCTTCTCCGACGGGCCGGCAATCGCGGTCGTGGGCACCAGGGACGTCTCCCCTTACGGCAGGGAATGGACCAGGAAGATAGTGGATGCCTGTTCGCAGGCTCCGGTAAAGCCGGCCATAATCAGCGGACTGGCTTTCGGAGTGGACATAAACGCACATCTGACAGCCCTCGACCGGGGGCTCAGGACCATAGCCGTGCTGCCCTGCGGAATCGACGAAATATACCCGGCCGCCCACCGCAAGATAGCGGAGCGCATCAGCAGCACGGAAGGCTGCGCGGTGGTCAGCGATTATCCGCCCGGAACCTCCCCCGTAGCCTTCACTTTCCTCCGCCGGAACAGGATCATCGCGGGGCTCGCCCAAAGCACCGTGCTGATAGAGTCGAAAGCCAAGGGAGGAGGGCTTATAACTTGCAGGCTGGCAGAGGGTTACGGGAGGCAGGTCTTTGCCCTTCCGGGGCGGGTGGACGACCTCCGTTCGGCGGGCTGCAACGCCCTTATCCGGGAAGGGGTCGCCGAGGCCATCACCGGCCTTTCCGGACTTGGGGAACAGCTCGGTCTGGGGAGGTACATGCTGCGCAAAAAAACGGACCTCATCTCCCGGCTGAACACCTGCTACGCCGCCCGCTTGGATACCGCAGACCTGAACCAGATATGCAAGATTGCGGATCTGATACGTTCGGAACGCGGAATAGACCTCGAGGAGCTATGCGTCAGGAGCGGCCTGCCCTACAACGAAGTTGCCCGGAGCGCTACCATGCTCGAATCCGACGCCTTCATCTGCATAGACCTGATGGGCCGCTGCACCATAAACGAGAGAAAATAGTATCTTTGTAGGATATGACCTACATCGACACCCATACCCACTGCACCGACGAAGCCTTTCCTGGCGAAGAGCAGGATCTGTTCGTGGAGAGAGCCCTGGCCGCAGGCGTGGAAAAGATGCTCCTGGCGGACATAGGCATAGCCGAACGCGAGGATATGTACGCCGCGGTAGGCCGTCATCCGGGAGTGCTATACCCCATGCTGGGAGTGCATCCGGAGTCGGTGGACAAGGATTGGAAGAAGGAAATCGATGCCCTGGAGGCCTGGAGGGACAAGGGGCCCGTGGCAATTGGGGAAATAGGCCTGGATTACCATTACGGGAAAGAGTTCTGCGAGGAGCAGAAGGAGGTCCTACGCATACAGTTCGAACTGGCCGCGGCCTGGGACCTGCCGGTGAACATACATCTGCGCGATGCCACCGACGATTTCTTCAAGGTACTGGACGACTGCGCCCATCTGCAGCTGCGCGGGAATCTGCACGCATTCAGCGGCAGCATCGAGACCTTCCGCCGCATACGGAAATACGGGGACTGGTCGGTAGGAATCGGCGGGGTAGTAACCTTCAAGAAAGCCTCCCTCCCCGAGACCGTCCGGCAGATTCCCCTGGAATGCATACTGCTCGAGACGGACGCCCCCTACATGGCCCCCACTCCCCTTCGCGGAACCCGGAACGAAAGCGCCAACATCCCCCTTATCGCGGCCAAGATAGCCGAGGTGAAAGGGGTTGACATAGAGACGGTTGCGGCCGTCACCACAGAAAACGCCAAAAGACTTTTCGCAATATGACCAACAGCGACAAATCGGCCATCCTCCTGATCTACACCGGAGGTACCATCGGAATGAAAGACAGCGGGCACGGACTGGTGCCCTTCGATTTCCAGGAAATCCTGAACGAGGTTCCGGAGCTCAGGAAATTCACTTTCAAGATAGATTCCTACACCTTCGATCCGCTGATCGATTCCTCCGACGTGGAGCCCGGGATGTGGAAAGAGCTTGCGCGGCTGATCAAAGACAGATACGATGACTACGATGGCTTCGTGGTGCTGCACGGCACGGACACCATGGCCTACTCGGCTTCCGCTTTGAGCTTCATGCTGGAATCGCTCTCCAAGCCGGTCATCTTTACCGGGAGCCAGCTGCCCGTAGGGAGCCTCCGCACCGATGGCAAGGAGAACCTTGTTTCGGCCATAGAAGTGGCCTCGGCCAAGGATTCCAAGGGCCGGGCGATGGTGCCGGAAGTAGCCATCTACTTCAATTCCCAACTGATACGCGGGAACCGCGCCACCAAGGTCAATGCTACGGCATTCGACGCCTTCCGCTCCCCCAACTGCCCTCCTCTTGCAGAGGCCGGCATCAACATCCGCTATAACAAGGCCGAGATCCGCTATCCTGCCAGCAAGCCCGCCCCCTTTTCCATCCATACCGAACTGGACACCCGGGTAGCCATACTCAAGGTGCATCCGGGAATCACCTCCCAGGTGGCCAGGAACGTGCTACTCGGCGAAGGAATAAGGGCAGTGATACTTGAGACTTACGGTTCCGGAAACGCCATTTCAAAGCCCTGGTTCACGGATATCGTCCGCGAAAGCGCAGCCAAAGGGAAGATAATACTCAACGTGACCCAGTGTCTGGCCGGAGACGTGAACATGAACCTCTATGCCACAGGCAAATCCCTCAAGGAAGCGGGGGTCGTGTCAGGAGGTGATATCACCACGGAAGGGGGGCTCGCAAAACTATTCTATCTCATGGGCGAACACACTGATAATGAAAAAGTAAAGCGTTTGCTGGAGAAAAACCTTAAAGGGGAAATATCAAAATAAGTGTTGGCATATGAAATATTTTTGCTAAATTGCGTTGATTTTATGCAGACAAAATAATAACATCAATAAAATTATCAATTTAATCACTAGACAACAGTTATGAAAAAGTTTTTCATGATCCTTGCAGCAGCTGCCCTTATGGCTTTCACTGCTAACATCGCATCTGCCCAGGAAGCTGAGGCTCCCGAGCAGGCCGCTACCGAAGAAGTAGCTGAGGCTCCCGCCTCTATGGCAGACCTTACGGCAGCAGCACCTGAGGTTCCTCTTACCCAGGCTCTCAAGAGCAAATTCATCGAAGGTGGCCCTGGGTTTATGTCCCTCATCATCATCTGCCTCGTGCTTGGTCTCGCACTTTCCATCGAGCGTATCCTTTATCTTTCCTTCTCCAAGACCAACACCAAGAAGCTTATCGCCGACGTGGAGAAAGCTCTCGAAGAGGGTGGTATCGAGAAAGCAAAGGATGTCTGCCGTGAAACCCGCGGTCCTGTTGCAAGCATTTACTATCAGGGTCTGCTTCACTACGATCAGGGTATCGACGTAGTTGAGAAGAACATCGTTTCCTACGGTTCCGTACAGAGCAGCGAGCTCGAGAGCGGCCTTAGCTGGATCAGCCTCTTCATCGCTATCGCTCCTTCACTCGGATTCCTCGGTACCGTTATCGGTATGATCGCAGCTTTCGATGCTATCGAAGCAGCTGGTGACATCTCCCCTAACGTTGTTGCTGGAGGTATGAAGATCGCCCTTATCACCACCGTGGCCGGCCTTATCGTCGCTATGATTCTCCAGGTGTTCTACAACTACATCCTCGCCAAGATCGAGAGCATCACCATCGATATGGAAGACAGCTCCATCAGCCTCGTTGATGTACTTACCAAATATGCCAACAAGAAATGAAAAATCTGAATAAAATATTCAAATGGACGATGGTCCTTCTTCTTGTCGTCAGCGTAGTCATCCTCGTGATGGGCTTCCTCGGCGGATGGAAGGATGGCAACGTCGACACCCTGCTTTTCTGGGCATACCTCATGGTAGGTCTGGCAATTGCTGCGGTTGTTGTCGTCGGCCTGGTCATCGGCATTGCAAACAACCCCAAGAGCCTCGTCAAGATGGGCATCGGGCTTGCAATCTTCGCCGTGATCTGTGTCGTTGCCTATCTCGTCGCCCCTGGCACCCCGGCTGCCAACCTTACTATCGAGCAGCCTAGTGCATCGATGCTTAAACTCACCGATACCATCCTGTACCTGACCTATTTTGCTGGCGCAGCGGCAGTCCTTGCCATCGTAGTCGGCGAAATCCGTCTTGCAATCACGAATAAAAAAGGTTAATGGACTATGGCAAAGAAAACACCTGCGATTAATTCAAGTTCGACGGCGGATATCGCATTCCTCCTGCTCTGTTACTTCCTCATGACTACGACCATGGGAAGCCAGACTGGACTTAGCCGTCGTCTTCCTCCTATGCCTGATCCCAATCAGAAGGTGGAAGACCAGAAGGTCAATCGTCGCAACATCATTCTTGTGAAGATTAACTCTGCTGACAGAATTTTTGCCGGTTCCGACCCCATAGACATCAGCCAACTCAAAGAAAAGATCAAGATCTTCGTTACCAACCCTACCGACAGTCCCAACCTCCCTGCAAAGGAGCCTAAGGAAATTGAAGGTATAGGTACCCGCAACGTTACCAAAGCCGTCATCTCACTGCAGAATGACCGTGGTACCACATACGATGTTTACATCGCAGTTCAGAATGAGCTTGTGAAAGCCATCAACGAACTCCGCGACGAAGCAGCTATGAAGGAGTTCGGTAAGAAGTTCCTGGCACTCAATGAAGATCAGCAGAAAGCCATCAAAGAGGTCATGCCTCCTCAGATTTCCGAGGCAGAGCCTAAGGATGTAGGTAAATCTAGAAGATAGGAGGATTAGATATGTCAATGTTCAAAAAAGGCGAGAAGAAGGAAATGCCGGCAATAGCTTCCGGTTCCCTCTCCGATATCGTGTTCATGCTCCTCTTCTTCTTCATGGTGACAACCCAGATGAGGGAAACCGAAAACAAGGTTGTCGTCAGGATCCCCGAAGCTTCCGAGTCCGTAAAGCTCGAGCGTAAGGACCTTGCTTCCTACATTAATATAGGAGCGCCTATCCGCCGTCTTCAGGCACAGTATGGTAACGAGCCGCGTATCCAGCTCAACGACTCTTTCAAGACCGTTGACGATATCCGCGACTTCGTGGCCGCTGAGCGTGATTCCAAGAGTGAGAACGACCGTGCATTCATGACCGTCTGCATCAGGGCGGACCAGGATGTACGTATGGGTACGATCACCGATGTAAAGCAGGAGCTGCGACGCTGCTCCGCGCTTAAGATTATGTATTCGGCAAGAAAGGGCCAGTAGAACTGACCCTGTACTATAGAGCAGCCCCCTATATGAGGGCTGCTTTTTAAAATACAGTAAACAATGTCCAAAGAAATACTTAGAACAAAGGTCAAAGATCTTTTGAAGAAAGCACCCGGCGAGGAGGTTCTCGCAAAAGGTTGGGTGCGCACGAAGCGAGGGAACAAGGAGATTGCGTTCATAGCCTTGAACGACGGATCCACCATCAACAATATCCAGATAGTGGTGGACAAGACCAATACGGATCCGGAACTGCTCTCCAAAATCAGCACAGGCGCCTGCATCGCAGTGCGCGGCAAGCTTGTAGAATCGATCGGCAGCGGCCAGGCAGTGGAAATCCAGGCCTCCGGAATCGAAGTCTATGGCGAATGCGATCCCGTACGCTATCCTCTCCAGAAGAAAGATACCAGCTTCGAGTACCTCCGCAGCGTCGCGCACATGCGCCCGCGCACCAATACATTCGGGGCAGTGCTCAGGCTCCGCAGCCAGATGGCCTTTGCCATCCACGAGTATTTCCATTCCAAAGGGTTCGTATATCTGCACACTCCCCTCATCACTGCGGCCGATGCCGAAGGTGCAGGCAACATGTTCCAGGTAACCACCCTCGATCTTAACGCACCCCTTCCCCGCGACAAGAAGGGAGGAATCGACTATGGCAAGGATTTCTTCGGCAAGAGGACTTCCCTCACCGTGAGCGGCCAGCTCGAAGGTGAGCTCGGGGCCACCGCCCTCGGAGAGATCTACACCTTCGGCCCGACTTTCCGTGCCGAGAACTCCAACACTCCCCGTCACCTGGCAGAGTTCTGGATGATAGAGCCCGAAATGGCCTTCTATGACATCAAGGACAACATGGCCCTGGCAGAGGACTTCATCAAGAGCCTCGTCCGCTACGCCCTGGAGAACTGCCACGACGACCTCCAGTTCCTCAACGACCGCTATGACAACGAGCTGATCGCCCGTCTGGAAAGCGTGGTGAACACCGAATTCAAGGTGCTTACCTACACCGAGGGCATCGAGATCCTCGAGAAGGCCGTTGCCGACGGACACAAATTCGAATATCCAGTCAGCTGGGGCGTGGACCTGCAGAGCGAGCACGAGAGGTATCTCGTGGAAAGCCACTTCGGCAGGCCCGTCATCCTCACCGACTATCCGAAGGACATCAAGGCCTTCTATATGAAACAGAACGAAGATGGCCGCACCGTGCGCGCCATGGACGTGCTCTTCCCGAAGATCGGCGAGATCATCGGCGGCAGCGAGCGTGAAGCCAGCTTCGAAAAGCTCAACGCCCGCATCGACGAGCTGGGAATGAGCCACCGCACCCTCGAGTGGTATCTGGATACCCGCCGTTTCGGCAGCTGCCCTCACAGTGGATTCGGACTCGGATTCGAGAGGCTGCTCCTCTTCGTCACAGGTATGCAGAACATCCGCGACGTCATCCCCTTCCCCAGGACACCTAAAAACGCTGAATTCTAATGTTGGTAATAGGCATTGCCGGCGGTTCCGGCTCAGGAAAGACCACTGTCGTAAAAGCTATCAAGGACAGGCTGAAGGAAGAAGTAGTAGTAATCCCCCAGGATGCTTACTACAAGGACTCCAGCAACCTCAGCGACGAGCAGAAACGCAATCAGAACTTCGACCATCCCGACGCCATCGACTGGGACCTGCTCTGCAAGCAGCTCAGCGAGCTCAAGGAGGGAAAGACCATCCAGCAGCCTGTGTATTCCTACATCAGCTGCTCGCGTTCCAAGACCGAGACCGTGACCGTAGAGCCTGCCGACGTGATAATCATCGAGGGCATTCTCATCTTCACCTGCAAGAAGCTCCGTGACCAGATGGACATCAAGCTCTTCGTAGATGCCGATGACGACGACCGCCTGATGAGGGTGATGGCCCGCGACATCCGCGAGCGCGGAAAGAACGTGGAATGGGTGATCGAGCGATACAGCAAGACCGTGAAACCCATGTACCTGCAGTTCATCGAGCCCAGCAAGCGTTACGCCGACATCATCATCCCTCAGGGTGGCCATAACAAGGTGGCTATCAACATGATCATGAACACCGTCGAGAAGGCTCTCCGCAGGGACAAGAAAAACGGATAATAATGCGAATCTCCAAAGATGACCGAGCCGGCCTTTACATCACCTTAATCGTGCACCTGGTGCTTCTGATTGTGTTGATGGGCATACAGCTTGGTGCAACTTTGAAGAAAGAACATACCTTCGTGCTCGACTTCACCAAAGCCGAGCAGATAGAAAAACTCCAGAAAGAACTAGACCTCAAACAGGCCATCAACGAGCGCTTGAACGAGATGCTCGCCGGTGGCTATGAGCCCGTGCGCAATATCGCCGTGGACCGTTCCTCCCTCAAGGACGACAGGCACTCGGCAGAAGATGCCGAACAGCTCTACAAGGATGTGGAGAAGTTGCGCAAGGACCTCCAGGCGGAGCCCGAACTCCCCGACGAGAACGAGATAGTTGCAGCCCCCGAAGCAAAGAAAGAGAAGAAAAAGCCCGAAGAAGCCCGCTACAGCGGCCCCTCCGTGCTCTCCTGGGAGCTGGAAGGCCGCAAGGCCAGCCGCCTTCCCATCCCCGCCTACCGTTGCTTGGGAGCCGGCGAGGTGCGGATAAACATCACTGTGGACAAGCAAGGCAATGTTACCGGCGCCAAGGTGGACGAGGGTTCATCTTCTTCCGACGGATGCCTGCGTTCCTTTGCAGTACGCGCGGCGCGCATGTCCAAGTTCTCCATGAGTTCCACTGCCCCTGACCGCCAGCAAGGATACATCATCTATCAGTTCGTAGCACAATAATAACACTAAAACCAATATGAAAAAGTTATCTCATCTGGTCCTTGCGACCATAATCGCCCTGCCCATGCTTTCCGGCTGCCTGGCCGGCAAGTTCATGTGCAACTATGCCCTGCTTCCCAAGCCTCACGGCGTGGAAGACATAGAACGGACCCGCCACAAAGCGGATTCCCTGCTTCCCGGAAGCACTGCCTGGTACGACAAGCTCCAGGCCTCGGGAGTTCTTAAGGACACCTGCATCACCGGTTACAACGGTTACAAGATCCACGCAGCCTATGTTCCCGCTGCCAACCCTGCGAAAGCTCAGGGCACGGCCATAGTGGTGCACGGCTATACCGATAACCGCTTCGTCTTCCTGTATCTCGTGCGTATGTACAGAGACGAATTCAATTATAACGTGCTCTTCCCCGACCTTCAGTACCACGGCTACTCGGAAGGCCCTGCCGCCCAGATGGGATGGCTGGACCGCTACGACGTGGAGAAGTGGGCCGAGGTTGCCCACGGCATCTGGGGAGATGATTTCATGGTAGTCCACGGTGTCTCGATGGGCGCCGCCACCACCATGATGATGAGCGGTGACGAACTGCCCGCCTACGTGCGCGCTTTCGTGGAAGACTGCGGCTACAGCTCCGTCTGGGACCAGTTCAAGTCCAATCTCAAGCAGAGTTTCCATCTGCCCCCATTCCCCATACTCAACTCCGCATCCATCGTTTGCAAGAATCGCTATGGCTGGGGCTTCAAAGAAGCTTCCTGCGTGGACCAGCTTGCCAAGTGCGAGCGCCCCATGCTCTTTATCCACGGCGATGCCGACGATTTCGTGCCCTTCTCCCATCTGCAGAAGAACTACGATGCCAAGGTCAAGGGTTACAAGGAGATGTGGGTAGCCGAGGGTGCCGTCCACGCCAATTCTTATGCTAAACATCCCGAGGAATACACCCAGCACGTACGCGACTTCCTTGCCAAAGCAAAGAGCCTCTAGCGATTTGGGATTGCAAATAAATTGCTATATTTGCAGTCCCTTTCACCTGGTGAGATGTCCGAGTGGTTGAAGGAGCCTGCCTCGAAAACAGGTGTACGGCAACGTACCGGGGG
>JAILMV010000041.1 GCA_024692185.1 Bacteroidales bacterium
CCCACCAACAGAGGCATGCTGACCTCCTTGGCGCTCTTGGCGTTCGTGGTGAGCTGGATTGTACGGCCCTTCTTCACCTTGCTGCCGCCCTTGGGATACTGGGCGAACACTGCGCCCTTCTTCATCCGGCGCACATATACCGAATCCCCTATCTCCACATGAAGGCCAACGCGCTCGGCATTGTAATCCGCCTCTTCGTAAGACATATTGGTGAAATCGGGGACTGCGATTTCCTTGTTATGCTGGGTGCCTATGGATAGCAGCAAGTTCGCAATGACCAGAATGGCCAGCACGAAGACTACCGCCAATAAGAGATTCTTCACGATCCAGTTCGAGAGAATGCCCTGTTTTTTTGCTGTCTTATTATCTGCCATAACATACAAAGATAGCAAAATATTGGGTAATTGTCATGTCTATATGCTAGCGGGGACCGCCGGGACCGCCGGGGCCGCGACCGCCGGGGCCGCGCATCTTGCTGCGGTCGAAGGTGCCGAAGCGATAGGTCAGCGACAATATCACGTAGCGGCCAAGAGTGTTGTTCACTACCTCGTTATGATAGTTGGAGGCATCGGTGACGGTCAGGTTCTTGGCCTGTCCTAGGATGTCGTAGCCCTTGAGAGCCAGGGTGAACTTCTTCCGGAAGAGGAGTTTCTGGATCTCGGCATTCAACACATATTCGTCCGGCTGCTTGGTGGAATAACCATTGTACCAGTTATAGTTACCCTCGCCCTTGAAGGTAAGGCCGGCGCTGTCCCAGGTCCAGTTTGCGGTCAGTCGGACCTGATTGTTGAAGGTGGTGGTCTTGGAATCGCGGATGGTGTACCAGCTCTTGTTTATGCGGGTACGGCCGGATGCCGTAAGTTCCAGATTGTCGGAACGGTAGGTCAGGCGCAGGCGCTCGGTGATTCCCAGGCTCTTGATGGTGTTCATGGTGATGTGGGAATCGAACCAGGCATCGTTGTTCCAATTCTTGTTGAGCTCGTCCATGAAGGCATAATAGTCGCCTCCGGTGGTATAGGTGCTCATGTCGATGTCTTCTCCCACGTATGAAGAGGATTTGGACCAGTTCACCCGGGCGAAGTTGGATATCGAGAAGTTGGATTTGGCTATGGGGATGTTGGCGAAACCATTGGCACCGGCGTTCATGCTGTCGGGACCATTGAAAGGCATGGTATAGGCAGAGCCGTTGTCGTACCAGGTTAGGCTGACTATAGGATTCTGCACATAGCCTCCGTTCAGACGGATGTTGAAGGAAGCGAACGACTTCTTGTTATTGTAGCGGATGTCGCCGCGTACGCTATGCGAGAAATAGGGCTTGAGTTCAGGATTACCGAACGACACGTTCAGAGGGTCGGAATTGTCCGGGACAGGCATCAACTGCCGGGTGGAAGGCTGGGAGGAGTTGCCGCGGTAGAACATCCTGGCATTGGCGTTGTCGTTGAATTCCCACCAGAGCATTACCCTAGGCGAGAAGTTCCAGCGGAAATCCTCATACTCCATAGGCTTCCAATCGCCTGTCATGGAGTTGTAGCGGGTGGTTCTGTTGTAGGTATTGGTAGGCAGCGCGGCAAATCCCAGCTGTGCGCGGGACTTGTCCCTCTGGTACATCACGTTCACGCCTATCTCCTGGTTATGGGATTCATTGCGGATCTCATTCGAATAGACCTCGGACTTTTGCTGCAGCACATTGTCCCAGGTATCCTTCTCGGAGGTGGAATTGGACCAGCTGTAGCGATAGTTGGCCTCTACATAGAGATTGTTTCCCATGGGCTCGGTATAGGTCACGCGGCCCATCAGGCTGCTGCTCTTCTGATTGGAAGTAATGCTCTGGTCGATGAGGGTCTTGGTACCGAGGGTATTGGTCTCGGAACGGTTGATGGAGTTCAGGTCGTTGTTGCTGAAGGAATAGCGGCCCATAACCGTGAGAGTACGTCCGGGGATGCCCAGCCTCTGGCGGAACAGCATGAAGCCACTGGTCTTGACGTTCTTGTTGTCGCCGCTCTGCAGGTTGTTGGAATTAGTAAGCAGGTCCCTTCCGTCCTTGGAGAGGGTGTCCGCATAGCGCCAGGTCTCGTTCTCCTGCAGGTAATTACCGGTACCGAATTCCAGACGGGGTTCGAAGATTATGGAGGTATTCTTGCTGAACTTGTGCTCCAGACGGACGCCTATGCGGTGTCCGTTGGACTTGGTAGAGCTGCTCCCATCGGAAAGGTCGATGAGATTGTAATCGTCATTCACATAGGTGGTCTTGTCGCTCTTCTCCAATATGTCCTTGCCGGTATGGTTGAAGAGATAGTTGGAGCTTAGGTCCATGTTCCCGTCCAGCAAGGTCCAGGCCCCGTTCACGCCTGCCATATAGGAGGTGGTGATGCCATTGCTGTTGCCCCAGCCACCCTGGCCGCCGCCCATTCCGCCATTGCGCATATTGCCCATCATCGAACCGGAAAGGTCGTTGAAACCACGGTTGTTGGTGTTGTTGCCATTCAGCACGAGGCTTAGCTGGCGCTCCTTGGTGAAATTGCCTATGAACGCAGCTCCCTGATAGCGCCAGTCGGGATCTATGGCATTATCTGCCGGGATATCGCGGCCGGCACCGGCCATTATGTTGCCGAAGGCACCCTTCATCATTCCGGGTTTGATGTTCAGGTCGATGACCTTCTCTTCCTCACCGTCATCTATGCCGGTGAACTCTGCCTGCTCACTTTTCTTGTTTATGACCTTGAGCTTGTTGATGAGCTTGGCAGGAATGTTCTTGGAGGCCAGCTGGGGGTCGTCCAGGAAGAAGGTCTTGCCGTCTATGGTTATCTTGGTGATGGTCTCGCCGTTGATGGAGATGGAACCGTCTTCGGACACCTCTACGCCGGGAAGCTTCTTGAGGAGGTCCTCCAGCATGTCGTTCTCGGTAGTCTTGAAGGAGTTCGCGTTATATTCCAGGGTATCTTTCTTTACTATGATGGCATTGCCGACGGCCGAAACGGAGGCTGCGTCGAGCATCTGCTTGTCGGGATCCATCTTGAGCTTGCCGAGATCCAGGTCTCCATCCACCTGCACTCGCTTCTCGAGGGCCTTGTAGCCCAGGAGTTCGGCCTTGAAAGTATATGACCCTTTCCTGATCTTCGCAAGAACCACCTCGCCGGAATCGCCGCTGAGGTTGTAGCAATCGGGCTTTTTGGCCCCGTCGCGGGTCATCGACACAGTAGCGAAGGCTACGGGTTCTCCGTTGGATGAATCAATAAGGATTGCAGAAACTTTATTCTGCGCAAAGAGGCCTGTGGCTATCAGAAGGCCTAAAATAGTAAAAATGGTTCGGGTCATAACGCTTCTTGGATGCAGGAACTGCCCGTAGGTTTAATTATTTTATTCGGTCAGGGTTCTCGGAAAGAAACTTTTCCCAAGATGAGCCTCCGCCTTTGGCGGAAGAAGTCAAAGGACTCTTGAGCTGATAGTAGTGGCACATCGCTATCGCAAGGGCATCCGTAGCGTCCAGATACTTGCTTTCGATATTGATGCCCAGCGTGCGCTCCACCATCAGGGCAACCTGCTCCTTGGATGCGGCGCCATTCCCGCAAATCACCATTTTGGCACGGCGGGGGGCATATTCGCATACGCTGACTCCATGGGAGATAGCAGCGATCATCGCACTCCCCTGCGCCCTTCCGAGCTTAAGGATGACCTGGGCGTTCTTGCCATAGAAAGGCGATTCGATTGCCAGGTCGGTAGGATGATGCAGTTCGCAAAGGGCGGAAACTTTAGAATGGATACACTCTAACTTATCGTAGGGGTCGGAGATCTTCCGGAGATCCAGAACCCCCATATCTACATAAGAAGGATGGCCTTCTTCATCTACACGGACAATCCCGAAACCAAGGAGATTGGTTCCGGGATCTATTCCGAGTATGGTACGAGCCTTAGTCAATGATGTCGAATCCTGTATATGGACGCAGGACCTCGGGGATCACGATACCTTCCGGAGTCTGGTTGTCCTCGAGGAGGGCGGCCACGACGCGCGGAAGTGCGAGGGACGAACCGTTCAGCGTATGTGCGAGCTGGGTCTTGCCGGCCTCGTCGCGATAACGCAGATGGAGCCTGTTGGCCTGGAAGGACTCGAAGTTGGAGACAGAAGAAATCTCCAGCCAACGTCCCTGGGCGGCGCTCCAGAGTTCGAAGTCATAGGTAATTGCGGAGGTGAAGGACATATCGCCGCCGCAGAGCCTGAGGATATGATATTTGAGGCCGAGCTTCTGCACGAGGCCTTCCACGTGGGCGACCATCTCATCGAGGGCCCTGTAGGAATCCTCGGGCTTCTCCACGCGCACGATCTCCACCTTGTCGAACTGATGCAGGCGGTTCAAGCCACGCACATCCTTTCCGTAGGAACCTGCTTCGCGGCGGAAGCAAGGAGTGTAGGCCGTAAGCTTCTGGGGAAGCTGGTCGTTGGCAAGGATGACATCGCGGAAGATGTTGGTAACAGGCACCTCTGCGGTAGGCACGAGGTAGAAATTATCCAGACCTACATAATACATCTGGGCCTCCTTGTCAGGAAGCTGGCCGGTGCCGAATCCGGAGGCGGCGTTAACCACCACGGGAGGTTCGGTCTCCTGATAACCTGCCTTCGTATTCTCGTCGAGGAAGAAATTGATGAGGGCGCGCTGGAGCTTTGCACCTTTTCCCTTATATACGGGGAAGCCTGCGCCGGTAATCTTAACGCCGAGGTCGAAGTCGATGATGTCGTACTTCTTGGCGAGTTCCCAGTGAGGGAGTGCTCCCTCGGGAAGCTTTACCTCAGGACCGCCTTCCTTGACCACCAGGTTGTCGGAAGCGTCCTTTCCTTCGGGAACAAGTTCGCAGGGGGTATTGGGCAGAAGGACGAGCTGGTCCTCCAGTTCCTTTGCCACGGCCTCGCCTTCGGCAAGAAGGTCGGAGCTCTTCTGCTTGAGGGCCGCAACCTCAGCCTTTGCTGATTCGGCGGCATCCTTGAGTCCCTGTTTCATAAGGCCGCCGATCTCGGCAGCTTTCTTTTTCTGCTCTGCCAGCAGGCTATCGCTCTGCTGCTGGAGGGCGCGGCGCTTCTCGTCGAGTTCAAGAACTGTGTCAACGATGGGTTTTGCGTCGAAATTCTTGACTTTCAGGCGGTTGATAATGGCCTGAGGGTCTTCACGAAGCGATTTCAGTGTAAGCATATACTTCTGTTGGAATTAAAAAAGCCCACACTCATTACGGAGTGCAGGCCTGGTTCTATTCATAGCTCCTCCGAGATTAGTTCTCAAAAGGAATCACTGATACGAACGACTTGTCATCTCTCTTGCGGCAGAACTTGACAGTTCCGTCAACGAGAGCGTAAAGAGTGTGGTCCTTGCCCATACCCACGTTCTTGTCGGGGTTGTGCACGGTACCGCGCTGACGCACGATAATGTTGCCGGCCTTAACGACCTCGCCACCGAACTTCTTGAGGCCGAGACGTTTGCTCTGCGACTCACGACCATTCTTAGAACTTGATTGACCTTTTTTGTGTGCCATAATACTTAAGCGATTTCGTTAATTTTGATCTTGGTAAGTTTCTGACGATGACCGTTCAGTTTCTGGAAACCTTTGCGGCGGATCTTCTTGAAAACAATAACTTTGTCTGCCTTCACGTCGTCAGCGATAACGGTTGCCTTGACAACTGCGCCTTTAACATAGGGAGCACCGACTTTGACCTTGCCCTCAGCATCTACGAGGAGCACCTTGTCAAACTCTACTTCTGCATCTTTAGCCTGGGCAAGACGGGGGACGAAAATCTCGTTTCCGGCCTCTACCTTGAACTGGCTACCTGCAATGTCAACAATTGCGTACATAAAAAAACTTGTTAAAAGTTTTGGCTGCAAGCGGCCGTTCTCGAAACGGCTCTTAATACTAGCTCGACAGTCTTCTGAAAAATTTGGACTGCAAAAGTAGCAATTTTTCTGGCATCCGCAAAATAATTTATTATTTTTGTCGTGGAAACATAATTGTTACAAGATGGATACTGCATTTATTTACTACAAACCGGTCACCGGAAAAAGCAACATAGGCAGGCACAGCGAACAGACTACAGTCGCCAATCTACTGGAACAGGGCGAAAACGTAGTCATATACGAGCCCTCCAAAAGCGGCAAGAAGTCGCTTATGCAGCAGACCTTCTTCGGGATGCGTATCTCCGGCAAGCAGTTCAGCACGGCGGAGGTGCACATGCAGCCGATACGCAGCGTGGAGGAATTCCTCCTCGAATTCGGTTCCGCCCTGCTCCGCTCCCAGGCCACCACTCCGGACGAATACGGGAACATAGTGCAGAACTGCCTGGCAGACACGCACTTCGTATTCGACCCAGAGCTCTACACCGACAACGACTCGGTGCTCTCGCTCTCCTGGAAACTGGACGAGAACGACATCCGTTCCATGCTCTGCCTCCCCTGGCGGCTGGCGGCAGTGAACGGAAAGAAAATCTACGTAATCCTGGACGAATTTCAGAACATTACCTTCCTCGAGAATTGGGAGAAATTCATCAAGGTCTTCGAGGACGTGGTCCGGAACGCCCAGGGCAATCTTTGCAGTTTCGTCTTCCTGGGTTCGGCAGTGAATGCCATGAAGTATCTCTTCGAGGAAAAGGTCATCTTCCATCGCCTGGTCAACCACGTGAGTCTCGGGGAGATAGATTCCCGCGAGATCACAGACCACATAGTGCGGGGCTTCCTCACCAGCGGCAAGGTCATCGACCGCGACCTGATGATGAGCGTCTGCAAGCGTTTCCGCAACAATATCTGGTACATCAACCACTTCGCGTCCATCTGCGACCATCTTACCAAGGGATACATCACCGACGCCACCCTGCAGGAGGCCCTGGATATGCTCATCTCCATACATGAGCCCAGGTTCAAGGACATGGTGGCCGACCTCACCGGCTTCCAGCTTTCCCTGCTGAAGGCCACCCTGGACGGATGCAAGCGCTTCAGTTCGGCAGATGTGATCGAGCGTTACCAGCTGAACTCCTCGGCCAACGTACGCAGGCTGAAGGATGCCCTTTGCAAGAAGGAAATTATCACCTTCGGCGAGAACGACGAGCCCATCGTCCTCGACCCTCTCTTCGAATACTGGGCCCGTAAGTATTTCTTCAAGATGAAAGACTGATGAAAAAGAGAATAGCAGTTCTTACCGGGGCAGGCGTAAGCGCCGAATCCGGACTTGGGACCTACCGCGACAACGGCGGGCTCTGGGACAATTACGATCCTATGGAAGTCGCCTCAATCGAGGGATGGTACCGCGACCGTTCCAAAGTGCTGGAATTCTACAACATGCAGAGAGAGCATCTCCGCCAGGTGAAACCCAACGATGCCCATAGGGCAATCGCGGAGCTGGAGAAGGATTACATCGTGGACGTGATAACCCAGAACGTGGACAATCTCCACGAAAGGGCGGGCAGCACGCATGTGGTGCATCTCCACGGAGAAGCCACCAAGGTAAGGCCCGAGAACAGCTACACGGACCAGGACGGCTTCAGCGAGAAGCAGGTTTTCGACGTGGGATACGACGCAGTGCACCTGGGCGACAAGGCCCCCAACGGAGTCCAGCTCCGCCCGCACATAGTCTTCTTCGGAGAAGCGGTTCCCAAGATGGAGCAGGCAATGGACATAGTGATGCAGGCAGATATAGTGTTGATAGTAGGCACTTCCCTCTCGGTCTATCCCGCGGCTGGCCTCTACCGTTATGCCAAGGCAGATGCTCCCATCTACATAATCGACCCGGCGGACATCCCTCTGTACGACAAGAGGATACATCATATCCGCAAAGTTGCCACCGAAGGGATGAAAGAGTTTGCGAAAATCTTGTAATTCAGAAAAATTTTCCTACCTTTGCACCCGCTTAATCGAAAAGGAGGTGATTTTTAAATGATTATAGTACCTGTAAAAGACGGTGAGAACATCGAAAGGGCCCTGAAGAAATTCAAGCGCAAATTCGAGAAGACTGGTGCAGTGCGCGAGATGCGTGCCCGCAAGACCTTCGAGAAGCCTTCCGTAAAGAAGCGCCTCGCCATGGAGAAGGCCATCTACGTCCAGAAGCTCCGTCTTGAGGAAGATCAGTAAAATCTCCCCTTTAAATAGAACTTTAAGACCAGTCCGTTTTCGGGCTGGTCTTTATTTTTGACTACGGAGTACCGGCAGAATCAGGTTTTCCATGACCGTATAGCCATCCTGGTTGGGATGGCAGCCGTCGGAAGAATACTGCGAAGGCATGCCTTTCTTTGAATCGGCCAGGGCCGAATGGTAATCGACATACGCATAGCCCTTCTGCGCGGCAAGTTCCTTGATCAGCACGTTGAGCTGGATGATTGTATCTTCCGGATGGATGGAAGTGGCCCAATAGAAATGCGTGCTGGGAAGGACTGAACACAAGACAACCTTGATTCCGTTTGCAGCAGCTTCCGAGGCCATCCAGGCGATGTTGTCATGAATCTCTTCGTTGGAAACATATACCCAGTCGTTCTGCGCTATATCATTTGTACCGCAAAGGATAACTGCCTGTTTGGGACGCTTCTTCGTCACGCCGGCGTTGAAAACGGTTTTCAGATAGGCGGATGTCTTGCCGGAGAAACCCAGACAGAGAAAATTATTCTCTTTGAAGAACTCTGGGTGCCCTTTGGATTCCTTGACCCAGTTGGCCGTTATTGAATCCCCAATGAAGATCGCATCGTGAATATGCGGGGCCACCTCTTGTTTCTTATTATCACATCCGAACAAGAAAAGGACGAGTATGAGCGGCAACAGCTTTTTCATATAGCATTTATTGTTTATCTATCGGAACGGAAAGGCAGCGCAGGAATGCCAAAGCAGTTATAAAGTGTGCCCCGGCTCCAGTTGTGGAAACAGTAACGTACTGCAACCGGAGAAGGAACATCGGGAGAGCTTACTTCAAGCGTGTATCTGTCCTTAACTGTTCCTGTGGCCGGATAGAAGAGTCCGTCTGCACTAGCCAGTTCGAAGCCCTCGAGATCCTGACCTATGGGAGAAAGGCCAAGCTTTCCAACCTTCATAGTCACAATCGCCTTACCATCAACGAAAACGGCTTCTTTATAAGACGGGCTTTCAGCATCTATTCCAACGGATTCTTTGTATGACGAGCTCCCAACAACCGCGCCTTGAATACCATAAGTTTTGGTAAGGGCCAAGAGAGCCAGGCGGTCCCCCACTTCCTTTTTCCGGCAAGGATGGATGGTGCCATATTCGCCAATATCCACCGTGGCAGCCATGCCGCTATTGGGAATAAGGGCCAGGGTCTTCTCCTGCGCCTCATTAAAAAGAGGAATTGTAGTGTTTTCAGGATGCTTGGACTTCCAAGGTGCAATCTGGACGAAATAGAAAGGTGCATCCGGATTCTGGAACAGAGAGCGCATCATCTGGACATAGGCCGGTTGCAACCTAATATACTGTTCAGGCTTCATTCTGTTTTCTTCGCCCTGATACCAGAGCATGCCCTTGAATGTAAAGGGGATCAACGGCGCAACCTGACCGTTAAACAAAGTGCAGGGCAGTTTCTGAGCCTTTTCCGGGAGGGATTCGTTATCCAGGAAAGAAAGGTCGAACTGATCGCCAAAATCTTTTTCTATGGTTTCCCTGTTCATCCATGCCTCAATGGGCGTTCCGCCCCAGGCGGATATCAGGATACCCACGGGAACATCAAGGACCGTCTGCAACCGCACTGCAAAAAAATACGCCACAGCGCTTGCATTCACAACGGCCTCTGGGGTATTCTCTTTCCATGTGTTTTGAGTAGTATCCAAAGGCTCTTTTGCAGCCCTTTTCTCTATTGTACACATCCGGATGGGCGTGGATGCTTTTGCAGACATAATTACATCAACTGCTCCTTGGACAGGTTGACTGCGAAAGCCCTTCATTGGCATCTCCATATTTGATTGGCCGCTGCAGAACCATACTTCACCCAACAGGACATTTTCAATCACAGTCTTCTCTCCGTCATTGAATGTGATGCTAAAAGGCCCTCCGGCCTCGGGAGTTGGAATACGAGTGAACCATTTGCCATTCTCATCGGCATTAACACTGTACTTTTGCCTGGTCCAAGAAGGATAAATCCTAACCTTCACGGCACCTTTGTCGGTTGTACCCCAAATTGCGACATCAGTCTGCTGCTGGAGAACCATATTGTCGCTGAAGAAAGAAGGGAGACTAACCTTCGCCTG
>JAILMV010000058.1 GCA_024692185.1 Bacteroidales bacterium
CCCAGACCAGAAACCGAACTGCTGATAGCCGAGGCCCTGAAATTCGCCAGAACCATGCAAAAAGCCCCCAGGATACTCGACCTCTGCACCGGCTCAGGCTGCATAGCCTGGACCCTCGCCCTAGAAATCCCCGACGCGGAAGTAGTGGCCGTGGACATCTCCGAAGATGCCCTGGAAGTGGCTGAGGGGCAGTTCCCGGAGCATACCGGAAGGGTGCGTTTCCTGAAAAGGGACGTATTGGAGAAGGATTCCGTCGCGGACTTGGGAGCCTTCGACATAATAGTTTCCAATCCCCCGTACATAATGGAAAAGCAGAAGCTACAGATGCGGCCGAACGTGCTGGAGCACGAGCCGGGACTGGCCCTCTTCGTGCCCGACGAGGATCCGCTGCTATTCTACCGGGCCATAGCCGGCATCGCCGCCCGTTCCCTATCGCCATCCGGCCTCGGGCTGGTGGAGATAAATGACTGCCTGGGTGCGGAAACAGTCGATTTATATGTTTCAGGGGGCTTTGAAAAAGCTTTCGTAATCAAAGATTTCGCCGACAGGGACCGTCTGGTGGCCTTTTCCCGAATTTAAACGATTAAAGTTCGAAGTAAACGGATAATTATCGCTCACTTTGCAAAAAAGAAAGTGGCGTATGAAAACATTGTCCGTATTCTTTGTGTGGGCAGCGGTGCTGCTCGCTGCAAACGCCTGCAACCGGGGCGCAGATGCGGTTGAACCTGCCCCGGGGGCTGAGCTGATGAGCAAGAGCCAGGTGGCCAGGATGCTGTCCTCCCTGCCGATTGGCAGCGAGCAGATGTCGGAGGTCTATGAGGCCGTGAGTGCATCTTCCGGCAACGGATATGACGAGGAGTATATGATGGCGGACCTGCTGACCGTGCCGGGAGCCGGTGTGGGCAGTGACAGGGCCTTGGCCTCCAAGGCTGCTGCGGCGTACGGGACGCCTATCAAGAGTCTTATAGAGGATTATCTTGCCGCCCGCATTCCGGCATCTACCAAGGCGGGAGCGGCCGAGGTCGAGGACTATCTGGAGTCGCTGAAGAGCTCCGGAATGCAGATTTACTGGCCTTTCTCCGAGCTCTGGGACGGGGAGAGCCTGCCGCTGATTACCTACGATCCGGGGGATGGCTCGGAGTCTAATTATGCCTATGTGATATCTTCGGCCGGTGGCGGGTACGAGGTGGTGGATTCGGTTTTCGTGGACGAGAATCTGGCCAGGAAGCGTCCGGTTTGGGTAATCAATCAGAACGATGATTCTCACTGCACGCCTCTAAGCTCGCTGCTGATACGGCCGAAGTCCGTCAGTGGAGGGGAATCGGAGGGGAAATACAATCTTTATATAAAGGATATAACCATGCTCCGCAACTACGACAGTTGGTTCGCGGGTGCCAGCGAGTTCCATATCTGGAGCGGAGGGGTGGATGGTTTCTATGCCAGTACGGAGGAGGAATTGCGCAACTACAATCCCACGGTCACGGATTTCGTGGTGGTGGTAAAACGTTATGAAGTGGGCATCAGAAAGGCTTTCAATGCCCTGCTGGTCAGCGACTTCTCCGAACAGCTGGAAAAGCTGGCCTTCCTGGTTGTAGAGGATGACGGCGGTACCCAGACCAATTGGAAATGCTCCGCCACCGTCAAGGTCAAATCCAAATCCTACGGCTTCGACGTCAATCTCCCGCTGAACACCCACGACGACGTTGTCTGGCGTGGCCAGCTCAGCGCCGGCTACTTCCCCAAAGGAAAAAGCATCGAAGGACGCTTCGGTGACGTAAAAATTACTTTTGCTCTCGAGTGACCGTCATTTCGCAGGCTTTGCAGTCGAAGTGGAGGGCGAGGCGGCGGCCGTTGTTGAGGAGGTAGAGGGGGCCGGATTCTTTTGCTCCTTGATGTACGGGGCACATTCCAAGCTCGTAGCGGATACAGTATTTCGATTTCATCAAGGGCTCTTTCGGTTGACCGGAGGCCGTGGAATCGCCTTCCGGACCTTTTTTTGTTGAGGAAGGCGCCTTTCCGGCGGCCGACGCCATCGGAATAGCCTTGACGGGAATCGAATCCAGGTCTTCTGCTATCAGGCGGCGGATGCTGTTGATGGTAGATGCACTCAGCAAAGGCAGGGCCCCTCCCGGAGCCTCGGAAACCAGCGATTCCACGTGGAAATTATAATGCAGACTGCGCTTCCCGAGCTGCTCGCGGAGCATCGCTTCGGCCCTTTCGCGGTTCTCCGCCCTCTCCAAATCCGCCTTGAACGGACTGAGGAACTCCCGACCGTCTTCGCAACTGGCTGTAACATCTATGTTCCATTTTCCGTGCACCTTTACCGAAAGTGCCACTGAAAGCTCCCTGCGGGCCGGATTCTTGTCCAATTCCTTCTCGAATTGGGTGTCGATATTGCGGTATAATGACAGCCCCTCGCGCACCCCTTCCACGGCCTTGCAAACAATTGTGTTACTTGAACATAGGTCTCCGCGGAAGCCTATTACACCTCCCTTTCCTGCAAAGGCGAATCCATCTCCATTATGCAACTCAAGGCCCTTGGAGGCAGGTTTGAGGCCGATTTCCATCTCTTTCCCGCGATAACGGACGCGGATCACCGTCCCTATGAACTCTCCCATCGACTTGGGCGCGTCCATCGACGACCATTTACCCCTCTTTCCATCCAGGAAGAGCTCGGTATAACCCCGGTTGAAAGTCTTCCAAGGATCCGGTTCCACCCCGCCGTAAACCCTTCCGAACGAGGCTCTGGCGTATTTTTCGGGCTCTGCGGCCACTAGTGCGTCGAGCGCCATCGAATGGTAACGGGTTATGTTCCTGACGTAAGAGATGCTCTTGAGCCTTCCTTCTATCTTGAAGGAGCAGATACCTGCCGCCGCAAGCTCGGGGATGCGGTCGTGAAGGTTGAAGTCCTTCAGCGACAGCAGGGCCTTGTTGCGCAGCAGCAACTTCCCGCTCCCGTCCACCAGGTCGTACATTGAACGGCAGGCCTGGATGCATTCCCCGCGGTCCGCGCTGCGCCCGTCGATGTACTCGCTCAGGCGGCATTCCCCGCTGTAACATACGCAGAGGGCGCCGTGCACGAAGAATTCCACCTCGCAGGCCACTGCCTTGCAGATTTCCCGGACGGCGGAAAGCGACAGTTCCCTCTCCAGCACTATCCTGCTGCAGCCCGCGGCCTCATAGCGGAGGGCATCTTCCACCGTGCGTATGGCGCATTGGGTGGATGCGTGCAGAGGCACGCTGATATCTTTCCAGGAGCAGATGCGCATGTCGCGGATGATGAATGCGTCCACGCCGGCTTCCTGCTCTGCAAGCATCTGGCGGTGCACTTCCTCGAATTCATCGTCGCGCAGCAGGATGTTCACGGTCACGAATATCCTGGCTCCGAATTTATGTGCATAGCTGCACAGCCGGGCTATCTCCTCAATGGGATTCCCGGCATCTTTCCTGGCCCCGAACTGCGGACCGGCAATATATACGGCATCGGCACCGCTGTCAATCGCAGCGATGCCGATGTCAGCATTCCTTGCCGGAGCAAGAAGTTCCAGGAAGGTTTTCATTTACTTGATGGCCGCAATCATCTGCTGGGCAACCTTGAGGTTGTTCGGCCTGATCTTGGCAGGGTCGGCAATTGCCTTCTGGTAGTACTCCTTGGCCTTGGCGTTGTCCTTCAGCTGCTGGTAGGAAACTGCGATGCTGAAGAGGATGTCGCCGGAGTTCTTGGCGGTAGGAGCAAGCTCGAGATACTTCTCGAAGTAGTCGATGGCTTCCTTGGTCTTGCCTCCGTTCGAAGCGGCGGTACCTGCGATCTGGAAGGCCTTGGCATTCTCGCCGAACTCATTGGATGCGAGTGCATCTGCAATGGCCTCGTCGTACTTCTTGGCCTTGAGGTTGGCGGCTGCTTCCTGCTGGAAGATGGTCACGATCTGCTTCTGGGCGGCTTTTTCCTGTCCGTTGGCGATAGCGTCACGGAAAGCGGCAACAGCGGCATCCTTGTCACCGGCGGCCTTGAGGGCTGCACCGAGACGCAGGCTTGCCATACCGTTGGTGGCGTCCTCTGCGAGCACTGCCTTGTAAGCCTCGGCAGCTCCTGCATAGTCCTTGTCGTTGAAGAAACCGTTAGCCTTCTGCATCAGCACCTGGGGAACCAGTTCGCCTGCCTCGGCGGCAACGTCTTCCACGCCATATTTCTTGGCGACCTCCACAGTCTCCTTAAGTCCGGCGACTGCTTCGTCATATTTTGCTTCATTAACGGCCTTCTTGGCCAGCGAGAACATCAGGATAGGAATCGAGTTCTTGCAATTGGTGGCGATTTCGGCTCCTTCGGCGCCGAGGGCTTCTGCCTGGGCCAGTGCATCCTTGAAATTCTGAAGAGCCATTTCAACATTACCGGCCTCGTTCGCATTAATACCATTGTTGTAGATTTCGGTCACCGATGCGAGATCCTGTGCGTAAACCATTCCGGCGCAAAGCATCGATGCTACAAAGATGATAAGCTTTTTCATTTCTCTATTGTTTTGTTTTGGTTCAATCCTTGTTATCCTAACTCACGAATCACAAAAATAGTAAATTTTGTTGTATTTTTGTGTCGTTTAGTGGTTTTATGTTCAAACTGTTCCGTCAAATAACGCTCATTTTTCTGCTTTCTGCAGCTTCCCTGGGATTATTTGCCCAGGAGTTGCCCACTTTTGGGCAGGAAGCCGGCATCAGCACCGGGCGTTTCGACGACGGACTTTCTTATTACATAGTCCCCAATACAACTTCCAAAGGTTATGCCAACTTTGCCCTGGTTCAGAAAGGCGCTGATAATCAAGATGATGCACGCGCTTCTTTGGACTATTCTTTCCTCTCTTCGAAGGGGGTCGGCTACACCCGCGACGGCTATATCTCCTATGAAGGTTCATCGGCCGTCTTCAGTTTTGAAGATGTTCCAAGCTTCCAATCCGTTGCATTGGACTCCACCATCATCCTCCTTTTCGACATCATCTCCAAGTATAAAGGAGAGCAGGCAATCATCGCCTGCGGCGACTTTGACGCCGCCCGCCTGAAGGACCGCCTGTACCTTATGTCCCTCACCGTAAACAAGCGTACGCCGGCCCCGGAGCAGGGTCCTTACATCTGGTCCCCCACCGACCGGCCGCATTTCATACACTACCAGAACAGTAGCAAGGATCTTTCGGAGATAATGGTCAGCTATGCCTCTCCCAGGACCCCCGCAAAATATATGAGCACCCCCCAGCCGCTGGTGTCCAGCATGTTCTCCCGCGAACTGGGATACATTCTGCGCAAGCGCATCGAGGCCCTCTTCCTGGAGAAGGACATCCCCCTGGGCTATGTCCGATTCCGCTATCTGGACAGTGCCCGGACCGATGGCGACGAGCAGTATTCCTTGCTCGTAGGCGTGTCGGAGGCCGATGTGCCCAGGGCAACCGAGCTGCTTGCCGGAGTGCTGGCAGATATCGACAACAACGGCGTCACTCCCCAGGAATTCAACGACGCCAAGGACCATTTCCTCAGCTGGGCGGCTAAGAACAGCGCCTCCACCACCTCCAACAGGGAATATGTGGCCCTCTGCAAGTCCAACTACCTCTACGGGTCCAGCCTGGCCTCGCGCAAGGAGGTGGAGAAGTTCTTCAGCGGGCGCAAGATATCCATAACGCAGGACCTTTCGATGTTCAGGCGCTTCACTTCGGCCCTGCTCGACCCCCGCCGCAACCTCACCATACGCTTCGGAACTCCTTCGGATACCCTCTCCGCAGATCATCTGACCGGCCGTTTCCAGAAGGGATGGAAGGACTACGAGGGAGCCTCCACCACCATAAAGTTCGGCGACAGCCTCGCCCTCTACTATCCTGTAGGGCGCAAGGTCCGCCTGAAGAGCGAGGTAACCGACCCCCAGACCGGCGGACAGCTCTGGACCTTCTCCAACGGCATGAAAGTCCTGTTCAAGAAGACGGACGACAGCCGCATACGCTATGCGCAGATGATACGCGGAGGGCATCCCGAGGTGCCCGGAATAGGGGAAGGGGAGAGTGCCTTCGTGGGAGATATGCTCGAGCTCTACGACGTCAGCGGGATGGATGCCATGCAGTTCCGCAATATGCTGGAATCCAACGGAGTGACCATGGACTGCAAGGTCACCGCGGCGGATATGCGCATCAGCGGCACGGCCCCTTCCGACCGTATGATGCTGCTCTTCCGCTCGCTGCTCTCCATACAGAAAAACCGCCGCCTGAACCCCTCCAGCTTCGATTATTACCGCCGCAGCGAGGCTCTCCGCCAGGAGAATTTCCGCCTTTCCTTCGAAGGCATCAACGCTGTGACCGACAGCATAATGTGCCCGGACTTCTACTATCCGGACACCAAATCCATAGGCAAGCTCGGCACCTCCCTTCCGGAAAAGGCTGAACGCTATTTCGCCACGCAGTTCGCCAAGAACCAGGACGGAATCATAGTCATAGAAGGTAATCTTTCCGCATACGGGCTTCAGAAGATGCTCTGCAAGGTGCTGGGGAACTTCCAGACCGGAAAGGCCTTCTCCGTCAGGTCCAAGATGGCCTACCAGCTGCGCTCCGGCCGCTCCACCTATACCGCTGGGCGGGAAGATATTGCCATAGGGGAAGGCACGGGCGCCAATATGGCCATGGCCGCCGAAAGACCCTTCACAATGCAGGCCTGGTGCGCCTTCCGCATAGCGGTGGAGCACATCCGCCGCGAACTCGTGCTGGATCTTGCCGACCAGGGCCAGTACTTCGAAGTGACCCCCGACCTCCGTCTGCTGCCCACCGAACGCATTGCCATCTACATAAACTGCAGGCCCTGCCCTTCCGAGGGACTGCCTGCCGAGGTCGAGCCCGCCGATCCTATGGAGGTGATGAACCGCCTACGCAGCGCCCTCTCCCGCATCGCTTCCGCGCCCCTTTCCCCTTCCACCCTGAAGGGCCTGAAAGATGCCCTGTCCACGGAGATGGCCGGGGAAGTGGCCGATCCGGACTATCTGATGGAGGCTGTGCTGCGCCGCAATTCGGAGGGGAAGGACATGATTTCCAATTACCAGACCTACCTCTCGAAAGTGACCGTACAGGACGTTTACGACGTGATTTCCGCCCTGGATAAAGGCAGCAAGGTAGAATATGTGATCAAATGAGACGCGAAGATTTCGGTACCATAGTCCAGATCGGGGATGTGCTCGTCAGCGAAGATGTGGTCTGCGAGTATTTTGCCTGCGATTATCCCGTGTGCAAAGGCGCTTGCTGCATAGTGGGCGACAGCGGTGCCCCGCTGGAGGAGGAAGAAATCCCCGCCATCGAAAGGGATTATCCCGCATTCAAGGAACTGCTCTCCGAGAAGGGCAGGGAGGCTGCCGAGGCCTCGGGTTATTTCGCCGTGGACCGCGAGAACGACCTGGTGACTCCGCTGGTGCCCGGCACGGAGGAATGTGCCTTCTGCCGTTTCGAGGGGGACAACTGCCTCTGCGCCATCGAGAAGGCCGGGCTGGTGAAGCCCATCTCCTGCGCCCTCTACCCCATACGCGTGAAGAAGTTCAAGGGCGGCGGGATGGCCCTGAACCTGCATCGCTGGGATATCTGCAAATGTGCTTTCGAGCGCGGGAAGCGCGAGGAAATACGTGTCTATGAGTTCCTGCGCGGTCCGCTCATCCGCCGTTTCGGCCCTGAATTCTACGACGCCCTCTGCGCCGCGGCCAAGCATATCAACGGCTAAAGAAGATCCGTTATTATTTCGTCGGCTATGAACCAGTCCTTTTCGGGGATGGGACCGCGATCCGTGCGTGCGAGTAGCATCACTTCTTCCTCGTGTATCTGTTCGGAGGTCAGCTCCTCTCCATCCGACGTCCAGCCGCTGAGCGCCTGGCTATTCCAGCTACGACGCTGTTTCCCATCCGCGCCGGGCAAAGGGCCCGTCAGTGACCCACCAGGGGCCGACTGTACGGGCATTGCCCGTCCGCTAGGCCTGCCCTCAGCGTCGTAGAAGATTAGGGAATGCGCTCCGGGGCCCAGGCCGACGTAGGGGTGGCGCGTCCAGTATGCGGAGTTATGCACGGCCTCGTGGCCAGGCAGGGCCCAGTTGGAGATTTCGTAATGATGATATCCCGCCTCTGCCAGCCTCGCGCAGAGCAGATCATACTGCGCCCGGCACTCATCCTCCCCAAGCTCCAGCACCTTCTCCTCTTCTATCATCCTCGCCAGCGCGCTGCCCTCCTCAATGCTGAGCTGATAGGCCGAGATGTGCTCCGGCCGCCAGCTGATTATCTCTTCGAGGGATGAGCTCAGAATCTCTTCCGTCATCCCCGGCACTCCGCTTATCAGATCGACGCTGACGGCTACTGGCCGATTCTGCCCGCCGGCCACGCTGCGGATAATGCCGTAGGCCTTCCGGGCACCGTCGGCGGAATGGCGGCGGTTCATCCAGCGGAGTATCCCGTCGTCCAGCGACTGCACACCCATGCTTATCCTCGTGACCCCCAGATCCAGCAGTCCCCTGACATAATCCGCTCCCTTCTCCACTATATCCTCCGGATTCACTTCGACGGTGAACTCCTCGTAGCCCGGGCCCATCGGACGGGCAATGCCGGTACTGGCCGCCCTTTTTTTGGGCGCCAGACCGGCCCTTTGCCCGTCGCGGAGGGAAGCGAGCCGATCGATGACCTGCCTCAAAACAGAAAGAGGAAGCACGCTGGGCGTACCTCCTCCTATGTATAAAGTATCAAGATCGAGAGTAGATCCTATCTCCTGCCGACGGGCCTCGGCCTCCGCGCAGACCTCATCTGCCCAACGGGCCATAGCCGCCTCGTCCCTCCCCTTGCAAGCGATCTCCGAATAGAAATCGCAATAGGTGCAGAAGCTCCTGCAGAAGGGGACGTGGAGATAGATCATTACCTCAGCATGGTCTCTGCTTTGCCGAGACGGCCCTGGACGGTATAGACCTCGGCGGTGTAGATACCCTTGGTGAACTCGCCGGTGTTGTTGACGTAGATGCTCACGTCCACGTCCTTTCCGTTGTAGTCGATCTCTCGGGAAGCGGTTGCGGGCATGGCCTCTCCGTCATAGCTGAAGCTGGCGCCGCTGCCGTCCATCAGCAGGATTCCTTCAGGATCCTTCACGCGGACGTAGATGCGCACGGGGCCGGTTTCTGCCAGCTCGTTCTCGGCGAGGGTCAGGTTCACTACCATCTGGGTAACACGGCTGCTGCGGTCCATAACCTTGCCGGATGCACCGTAGGCAACGAGAGAGATGCTGCGGGCCTTGATGACGGCTCCGACTGCAACCTTCTCGGTGAGGGCGGTAACCTGCTCGTTGAGCTCGGCATTGCGGGTATTGGCCTCGGCGGCCTCGCGGCGGGCATTGGCTGCCTGAACCGTAAGTTTCTTGTTGAGGGTGTTGAGGGAATCGATCTGCTTCACATAACCACGCATGATGCTGCGCAGGGTGCCGAGTTCTTTCTCGTACTGGCGCATCTTCACACGGTTGGTGGCGTCGGTCTTCTTGATACGCTCCACCAGCTGGGCAACTTCCTCCTTGGAGGAGTCGAGCTGGGCGTTCACCGAGTCATAGTCGGTGGAGAGGGACTCGTAGTCTCCCTGCAGGCTGACTATCTGCTCGGTAAGCTGCTGCTTGTCGATTTCCAGGTCTTTGACCAAGCTGTTCTTGCTGGACCAGACGTAGGCAAGGACGGCTCCTAAAGCTATGGCGATGACGGCCAGCACCCACATTATGGGCTTGAGGCTGGCGCCGCGTTCTTTCTTCTCGCGCTCTTCGCGCTCAATTCTCATCAAAGGATCTTCTTTTTCCATGGTAAAATTGCTTATCGTGCAAAAGTAATGATTTTTCAGTAAATTCGCAGTATGAAATACCTTGTACGATCCTTCAAATACTTTGCCTATCTGGCAATAATGCTCTGCATATTCATAGTACTGCTCTCCCTTTTCGGGCTGGTAGGCTCATCCGTCGATGATATCTTCCGCGACGGGGCCAATTCCCTCTGGAAGATAGCCGGCATCATAGCCGTGTTCGCCCTCATCTACCCCAGGCTGGGTTTCGGAACCCGCAACGCCCTGGTGCCCGGATCTTACGAGGAGATACGTTCCGGCGTGGTGGACGTGATGCATAATCGCGGTTATGTGCTGGAGAGCGAGAAGGGCGAGGACCTGACTTTCCGCCTGCAGTCGCCCGTGATGAGGGTCACCCGTATGTTCGAGGACCGCATCACCTTCACGCGCACAGGAACCGGTTTCGAACTGGAAGGCCCCGTGAAGGACCTCGTCCGCATAGCCAGCGCCCTGGAATCCCGCTTCCGGCCGGAATAATCCCGTTATTTCTATTAGCCTGACTATCAGTATTTTACGTTGAAATCTCTGGTGAAAATGCACCAGAGACTTCAGCTTAAAGCATTGACAATAAGCCACTTACAAATAACGCTAAATCGGGGCGGTTTTATGCTTCAGCCATTCGGCGGTGGAGTCATCTAAATACGGCCGCAGGCGCGTATACACCATCGAGTGATAATCGTTCAGCCACTCCAATTCGTCGGGAGTGAGCATCTCCGTGAGCAGGGGCTCGGTGTCGAAGGGGCAGAGGGTCAGCGGCTCGAAGCGCAGCCAGGCCCCGAAATCATTGGTCCCGGCCTCCTCGCAGAGCAGCAGGTTCTCGTGCCGCACACCGAACTTCCCTTCCCGGTAGATGCCCGGTTCGTCGGATACCACCATTCCCGCCTCGAATCCGGCAGGATTCAGGCTCTGGCGTATGTCCTGAGGCCCTTCGTGCACTCCGAGGAACCAGCCCACGCCATGCCCCGTCCCGTGCCCGAAGTTCCTCTGGTAAGCCCAGAGAGGTTCGCGCGCCAGGGCGTCCAGACGGCAGCCGGGGGTGCCTGCGGGGAAGACCGCCCGCGCCAGGCCGATGTGCCCGCGCAGCACCAGGGTGTAATCCTCCATCTCCAGCTTGCTGCAAGGACCTAGGGCCCAGGTTCGGGTGATGTCGGTGGTTCCGTTCAGATATTGCCCGCCGGAATCGCAGAGATAGAGTCCGCGCGGCTCGAGCATTGGAGCCCCTGAATGAGGGGTGATATAGTGCGGCAGGGCCGCGGAAGGCCCGTAGGCCGAGATAGTCTCGAAACTGTCCCCCTGATAACCGGGAATTTCGGCACGCAGCTGGCCCAGCTTCACGGCCGCATCCCATTCGGAGATGGCCCGCTCGTTCTGGATGCAGCGCTCCAGCCAGTAGAGGAACTTGACCATTGCTATGCCGTCCTGCAGATGGCAGTCGCGCATCCCCCCGATCTCGATGGAATTCTTCACGGCCTTCCAGCCCTGTACGGGCGAAGGCAGTTCCACCAGCCTCGAAGGGCCTATCAGCGAGGATAGATGATAGTTCAGCCCTCCCGCCGCAACGCTTCCGTCCACCTCGCTCAGGGCTATCTCCGTCTCCTCGTAGTAGCGGAGAAAAACCCCATCCTCACGCAGCTCTGCGAAGGTTTTCTCCGTACCTTCGTCCTCTATGTTTTCCTTCAATACGAACCAGTCCGCGCTCTCCGCGCCCACCAGCAGGAAGGATATCACCAGGGGATTGTATTCTATGTCGGATGCCCGGACGTTGAGGGTCCAGGCGATGTCGTCCAGCGAGCTCAGCAGCACATAGTCCACGCCTTTCTCCGCAATCCAGTCGCGCAGGCGGCCGAGGCGCTCTATGCGGCTCTCGCCCGGATCCACGGCGAAGATGGGAGTCTGGGGGATGCCCGGCCTGTCCGGCCATATGGCATCGATCAGGTTGGGGATGCTGACCAGATGGCAGGCGGCTCCGTCGGCATTCAGCCCGGATTTTATCCCCCTGGCAAAGTCGGCATCCACGCAGAGCCCGTCGAGTGCTATGTACACCTCGTTCTGGCCCGCGAACTTCTGCCTTATCCATTCGGGGATGGGTACCTGCTCGGGAACCCGCATCTTGTGCAGTTCCACGCCCGTGCCCTCCAGCTGCTGCACTGCCTGGATGAAGTAGCGGGTATCGGTCCAAAGGCCCGCATGGTCGAGGGTGACCACAACGTCGCCGGCCTCGCCGGTGAAGCCCGTAAGCCACTGTACGCATTTCCAGCGCTCAGCCGGATATTCGCTGCCGTGAGGGTCGGAACCCGTCAGCAGCACTGCGTCCCAGCCCCGGCTGCGCATCATCGTGCGCAGCTGCTCGATTCTGTCTGCGAAGATATTTCCCATATTTACAAAAATACCAAAAATAACTAAATTTGCAGCTTATGAAGATAGGGTCTGTAGATTTAGGAGATAAACCCGTGCTGCTTGCTCCGATGGAGGATGTGACGGACGTCAGTTTCCGCATTCTCTGCCGCGAGCAGGGGGCAGATATGGTCTATACCGAATTCATCCCCTCCGACGGTCTGATCCGCGACGCCAGCAAGGCTCTCGCGAAGATGAAAACCCTCGAGGAGGAGGCTCCGGTGGGCATCCAGATCTACGGCCATATCCCCGAATCGATGGTGGATGCCGCCAAGATGGCGGACAGTGCGGTCGAGCTGGTAGGGGGCCACGGGGCGGACGTAATCGACATCAACTTCGGCTGCCCGGTAACCAAGATCGCAGGCCGCGGGGCAGGTTCCGGAATGATGCGCTACCCGGACAAGATGGTGGCCATCACCAAGGCGGTCGTGGAGGCCGTCGGCAAGCCCGTGACCGTGAAAACCCGCCTTGGCTGGGACGAATCCTCCAAGATAATAGTGGAACTCGCGGAACGTCTGCAGGACGTGGGCATCCAGGCCCTGACCATCCACGGACGCACCCGCTGCCAGATGTACAAGGGCTCCGCGGACTGGACCCTGATCGGGGAAGTTAAGAAGAATCCCCGTATGCACATCCCCATAATCGGCAACGGCGACATCAGCGACGGGCCCTCCGCCAAGCGCGCCTTCGACGATTACGGCGTGGATGGAATAATGGTAGGCCGCGCCACCTTCGGCCGTCCCTGGATCTTCCGGGAAATCAAGCACTACCTGGCTACGGGCAAGCAGATGCCTCCTCTCTCCATCCAGGAAAAAGTGGCCCTAGCCAAGCGCCAGCTGGCCCTTTCCCTTCAGTACAAGGGAGAACCCCGCGGAATCTACGAGATGCGCCGGCATCTCAGCTGCTATTTCAAGGGCCTGCCGGATTTTAAGGAGACCCGCATGCGGATGGTGACCACCCTCGACTCTTCAGAACTTTTTACAATATTGGATAATATCGCCGAAACCTATGCTGATACATCGACTGATTCTTAAACACGCCGCCAAGGTCTGGCGGAAGTCCCCCGGAGCGGAGGTCCCCACCATCTGCGTGGGCAACATCACCGTCGGAGGGACTGGAAAGACCCCGCATACCGAGATGATACTGCGCCTGCTGCAGGAGCAGCGCCCCGGCGTGCAGCTTGCAATGCTTTCCCGCGGATACAAGCGTAAGAGCAAGGGGTTCCAGACGGTGCAGATCGACAGTTCGGCCGCTTTTGCGGGGGATGAGCCCCTGCAGATAAAGCGCAAGTTCCCCGCAGTCGGCGTGGCGGTGGACAAGAACCGTGTAGAAGGGTGCAAGAAGCTGGTGGAGGCCGGCGCAGGGATGATAGTTCTGGACGATGCCTTCCAGTACAAGAAACTTCACGCCAGCCTGAACGTGGTGCTGGTGAATTACAAGAGGCCCATCTTCGAGGACAGCCTGCTGCCCTTCGGCCGCCTGAGGGACCTTCCCTCCAGGATACAGGATGCGGATGTGGTGATAGTGAGCAAATGCCCGCACGAGATGGATGCAGAGGAGAGGGAAGAGTGGCGCGGAAAACTCCGCCTGGGCGAGGACAAGCCCCTGTTCTTCACCACCGTCGATTACGATGCCCCCGTACCTGTATGGCCGGAAGAGGCTGACCACCGCTACATCTACTCGAAATCCGTAATACTGTTCAGCGGAATTGCCGATGACAGTGCGCTGAGAGCCTATCTGAGCGATACCTATAAGATAGTGGAGGTGCTGAATTTCCCGGACCATCACGCCTATGGCAAGGCAGATATGCGCAGCATAGCCGCGGCCGTGCGCAAGTATCCCACCGCAGCCCTGCTGACAACAGAAAAGGACGCTGTCCGCGTCCTCGACTGTAAAAAGGTAGATGAATCAGTGCGCAAGCGGCTGTTCGCCGTTCCGGTGAAGTCCGGCTTCGTGGAAGAAGCCGACGCCGCCGCTTTCTCGCAGATGCTATCTAGACTGTAAGGATTTCCTTTTCCTTCGCTGCTACCAGTTCATCGACGTTCTTCACGAACTTGTCGGTGACTTTCTGTACCTCGTCCTCTCCTTCCTTCTCGGTGTCCTCGCTCATGCCCTCGTTCTTCTGGGCTTTCTTGAGCAGGTCCATCGCATCGCGGCGGGAGTTGCGCACCACCACCTTGGCGCTTTCGCCGGCGGCCTTTGCCTTCTTTACCAGTTCCTTGCGGCGCTCCTCGGTGAGGGCGGGAACGGTGCAGCGGATTATCTCGCCGTTGTTCTGGGGAGTGAATCCGAGGTTGGCATCGATGATGGCCTTCTCGATGGTGGAGATGAGGCTCCTCTCCCAAGGCTGGATTGCAAGGGTCTTGGCATCAGGGGTGCTGATGGAAGCAACCTGCATCAGGGGAGTGGGGGTGCCGTAATAGTTGATCATTACTCCGTTGAAGATGGAGGGGTTGGCCTTGCCTACGCGGTAGGTCTTGAGGTCCTCTTCGAGGAACAGGACGGCTTCTTGCATTTTCTGCTCGGCGCCGTTCAGGATTTCTTTTGCTCTGTCGGTTAACATATATTTATTCTTTTTTGTTTCTAGGCGTGTACTAAGGTTCCTATCTTATCTCCCTTGAGCACCTTCAGCAGTGCTCCTTCCTGGTTGATGTCGAACACCACGATGGGCACGGGACCCTGCTCGCAAAGGGCGAAGGCAGTCTGGTCCATTACCTTCAGATGCTTTACCAGGGCCTCCTGGAAAGTGAGTTCGTCGTATTTCTTGGCGCTGGGGTCCTTTTCGGGGTCGGCAGTATAGACTCCGTCCACCCTGGTGCCCTTCAGCACAGCATCCGCCTTTATCTCGAGGGCCCTCAGAGCTGCGCCCGAGTCGGTGGAGAAGAAGGGATTGCCGGTGCCTCCGGAAATCAGGGCCACGCCGCCTTCTTCCATGAACTTCACGGCATTGTCGCGGTCGTAGAGCTTGGCGAAGGGGGCCATGTTGGTGGCGGTGAAAACCTCTGCATCTATGCCCTCTGAGCGGAGTGCGGAAGAGAGGGCCAGTGAGTTGATGACGGTGGCAAGCATTCCCATCCTGTCCCCGGTCACGCGGTCGTAGCCTTTCCCTATGCCCTGGATTCCACGGAAGATGTTTCCGCCTCCATTTACGATGGCAATCTGATATCCGGCTTTGACCGCCGTGGCTATTTCGCCGGCGAACTTCTTGAGACTCACTTCGTCCAGGCCTTTGCCTGCAGGACCGCCCAAGCTTTCGCCGCTCACTTTCAGCAGAACTCTCTTATACATTGAAATTTCTAATTGGTTTGCAGAGAACAAAAATATCGGAAAATTCGCAAACTTGCAAGAAATGACTTATATTTGCAGACCAAAAGTATTAAAGAGATGTTCATTTTCAACTCCTCCATCGGAAAGAAATTTATCCAGTCCATCAGCGGCGCTTTCCTTATTATCTTCCTGCTCCTGCACGGGACCATCAACTTTTTCTCGGTCATCGACAGCTTCACAGGCAAATTCGGAGCACCTGACGGACTCTTCCAGAAAGGTTGCGATTTCATGGCACTTCCTATCGTTACCATCATGGTGCCTATTCTTGCCCTCGGTTTCTTCGTCCACATCCTCTATGGATGCTGGCTTACTTGGCAGAATATCAAGGCCCGTGGCGGCGTAAAGCGTTACGAGGTTGCCAGCAAGGCAGCTGCCGATAGCTGGAGCGCACGCAACATGTTCGTGCTCGGCATGGTCATCCTTGGCCTCCTCGTCTTCCATCTTACCCACTTCTGGGCCAAGATGCAGCTTCAGGAGTTCATGGGTGGAGAGGCTGAAAATCCCTATCTCCTGCTTACCACCACCTTCGGCAACTGGTGGGTTCTCGCTATCTACCTCCTCTGGTTCGTGGCTATCTTCTTCCACCTCTGCCATGGTTTCTGGAGCATGTTCCAGACCGTCGGCTGGAATGGCCAGACCTGGTTCAAGCGCGTAAAAGTCATCGGTATCATCGTTGCAGCCCTTATATTCCTGATTTTCGCTGCCGTCGCAGTCAATGCTTTCATTCAGGCCAACTTCCTGATCTAGCAGCGGCATTTTGATTTTTCGGAATAATTTTTTATCTTTGCGGCCCCTTATTTTTAAGGGATCGCAATTTTTTTATAAGTATAACTATTAAAGATCAAGACAGTGGACACACTTAGTTACAAGACAGTCTCGCTTAACAAAGCAACTGTAGACAAGCAGTGGGTTGTCATTGACGCGACGGATCTCGCTCTTGGTCGTCTGGCCTCCAGGGTTGCTCTTGTCCTCCGCGGCAAGACCAAAGCTGGCTTCACTCCCAACGTGGATTGCGGTGACAATGTCATCGTCATCAACGCCGAGAAAGTCTCCCTCAGCGGCAAAAAGATGACCGACCGCGTTTACACCCGTTACACGGGCTATCCGGGCGGACAGCGCTTCACCACTCCCAAGGAGATCCTCGCAAAGAGGCCCGAGGAGCTTGTGAGGAGAGCAGTAAAGGGTATGCTCC
>JAILMV010000060.1 GCA_024692185.1 Bacteroidales bacterium
ATATACTATCTTTTTCATATCTTTCTCCTCCTATATTGCTACGGTGTTCAAATCAACCTTACCGGCTTCCACGTCGCCGAGGCGGCGGCCGATAACCGAGCGTAGAACGTCGATATCGATACCCCAGCTCTCGGACATATAAGTACGCACCATCTCGATCTTGGTCTCGATGGATTTCCTTCCGTTAGGAGCATCCGGGTTCTCTTTACGGACCTGGACCGTTTCAGCATCGGCCTGGGCAAGCTGGGCCTCCCACCACTCGGGAGAGTGGACTATGTACTCCGACAGCAATTCGGCGAAATCCTCGCGGTGCTCGCTCTGGGCATAGTCCGTGATGTATCCGCGTCCGAGATGGTAATCATCGGTGTTGGACCAGGCATCGGAAACATAGGTAGAGGGCGTTACGTTCATAAAGTCGTCGGTGTAAGCCTTAACCTGGTTCAGGATATGGGTGAACTCGTGATGTATGGTCTTGATGTAGTAATGGTTGAGATGCTCACCAAGTTCATCACCGGAAAGCACCTCGAAAACCCTGGGAAGATAGTTCACGCCGGCAAGCATGATCTTTTTGCCGCCTTCGGCGGTACCGAGGACAATTTGACCATTGTTCTTGTACTCCCATTCACCTATCAGGAAGAACATCTTGGGGAAGTATCCGCGGGTGAAATGCACTCCGGCAACCTCGTCGTAAGAGTCAATGCAAAGGTATTTCACAAGATGCGCATAGATAACAGCCCCTTCGACCAAGGCAGGAACGGTATAGAAACCCCTGTCGGTTTCGTTCAAAGCGAAGCGGTACTTGAATTCGATATTGTAGGGCCTAAGCAGATTGAGCTCCAGCCACTTGTCGAAATCGTTCTGCTCGATCGCAGAATCTTTTATTATGGACTCGGATTCCATCGCATCTTTCTGGGTGCAGGAAGCACTCAGAAGGGCAAAGGAAACAGCCGTCAGTATATAAAGTATCTTTTTCATATAGCTTCCTCCTTGTTTTAGTTACGAGGGTTAGGCTCCAAGCCGGCAGAAACAACGTCCTGAGGAATCTGCAGGGCACGACGAGGATCATCCTTGGTAAGGATATCCACCTGGCCGTCCAAAATCTTGAAAGCGGCATCGTACTGCCCTGCGGCAGGGTCGGGCTGAAGCGTACGGCGGGTGATTTCGATGCCATAACGCTTGATATCCAGCCAACGGAGGCCCTGGGCCACATGGTCGATACGCTTGAATCCAAGTACGCACTGAAGCATACTCTCCATCATCTCATTTTCTTCTCCGATAAAGAAAGCAGGGTTGAGATGCTTCTTGATGGTGGGCACATCCGGAGTCCAGTAAGCGACTGCCGAATAGAAAGCCTTTATCGACTCGGGAGTGAGGGTGCCGGAGAAATAGCTGGGCTTGATGATATTGTGGGCCCAGATATTGAGGTCTGCAGCTGCTTCGTCGTACTTATGCTGCATCACGCGCGCTTCGGCCCTGGTAAGCAGGGTTTCGTCGGTAGTGAAGGCAGGGAAAACGGCACGATGATAACCGATTCCGTTCACAGGATCAGTGTACTCGAAGAGATAGGGTATCTTCCAGAAAGCGATCTGGTCGAAGGTGGAACCGTTGTACCACACAGGCGGATCCCAATACCAGCTGCTTACGTTACGCCACCCGCTCTGAGTGTTACCCCACACGTTCTTCGCGTAGGAAACCTCGGTGAAGGAGAGGAAGGAGTTGTGCGAGAACTTGCTCAAACCAGGGTTTCCAAACTCATATCCAAAGTTTGTAAATGCAGTCATAAGCATAATGTTGGCATCGTACTTCGACAAGATGAAGTCATTGGACAGCACATCCATATCATGAGGCATCGATGCACGGGCCTGCCAGTTGCGGAGTTTCTGGGCAGGGTTGGAACCAAGGCAGCGCGTGGCGCAGGCCTCGGCCTTGTCCCACTTCTCGTAGAAGAGGTAGAACCTTGCCGCAAATGCATAGGCAGCACGCACGTTGAAGTGATACTTGGGAATCTTATAATAGCTCTCGCTGACATATTTGAGTGCTATCTCGAGGTCTTCTTCTATATTCTTATAGACTCCGGCCACGGTACCCCTTTCGTACTGAGGATTCAGGTGTGTCTCGATCCCCTTCCTATAGGGGACACCAAGGTCCTTGTCGGAAGTCTCTGCATTGTAGTTCTGGCAGAAGAAGTTCACCAGCATGAAGTGAGCATAGGCACGGCAGAGCAGGGCCTCGGCCATCTCAGGGGCAAGACCGGCAGCCTCAACGGCTTCGGGGTCAAGTTCATCTTCGCATCCGCTCAGTTCCTGTATTGCAAGCAGGGCCTGGTTTGCGTGCGCAATCGCGAGATATGAATCACTCCAAAAATAGGTAGGGCAATCATTGGCAATTTCGGTAATATCTTCCCAATGATAGCACTGCTCGACGAAACGGTTGGTTCCGGGATTGTCGTCTCCTATATTGTCGACATTGTCGGACATATACTCGCTGAATTTCAGATAGGTGTTGCTATTATATGCCGACACCAGCAGGGCGCGAATCTTATCCTGGTTGTCGATTTCGGTACGATTGTCCGGCATCTTATCCAGAAACTTGTTGCACGCCACAGAAAGAAGACCTGCAGCAAGGAGAACTGCGATATTTTTCACTTTATTCATTTTCATAATCTTTTCCTCCTAATATCAGAGCCCAATCCTGAGCGTAAAAGTGAACTGTTTTGCAAGAGGAACTGCAACACCGCCGGTGTTGAAGAACTCAGGGTCCTGTCCGTTAAGTTTGGAATCGGCATAGAGCAGGAAGAGGTTGGTAGCCTGGACTTTCATACCCAGGGTGCTCATACCAAGCTTCTTGGCGACCTTGCCGGGGAAGTCGTAGCTGAGGGAGACCTCCTTCAGACGTACGAAATCGCCCTTGGCTATACGGACATTGGAATAGTTGTATGCGTTGTAGGCATAGCTGAGCTGCCTGTTCTGGTAGTTCTGCCAGGAACTGGCTATCACGGGGACGTCAGTCTTGGTTTCATCGCCAGGCACCATCCAACGGTTCTTGAACTCACGGGGCATGGAGTCGAGGTCGTCGTAGGAATTACGGAACACAGGGTCCATACGGATTACGTTACCGAAGGAGTAGGTGATATAGACATTCAGCTTGAATCCGCCATAGGAGAAGACATTCCCGATGGAACCTACGTCGGTAGGATCCACGCTGCCGGAATACTCGAGATTCTTGATGCACTCGGGATCCCTTTCCTGGAAATATAC
>JAILMV010000036.1 GCA_024692185.1 Bacteroidales bacterium
GCAGATATCAGCTGTGCTCTGCGAGCCGCCTTCCGGGGTGTAGGTGAGCAGGAGACGCGGCATGTTGGCCTCGTCCGAACCAGAACCTACAGCCTGGTCGAGTTGCTGGGGAATCATGAAATCGTAGGCACATTCGTAACGGCTTCCAGCTGCTACGGAACTGCCGTAATTGCTTTCACGCACCGTGGCGCTGCTCCTTTCCAGGTTTATCCAGGAATTGAGCCCGTTGCCATAAAGATCGAGAGTCGATTTGGCAGCGCCTACGACCATCAGATTCTTGAAGCTGACGGCATCTACGCTTACTGCTGTGCTTTCGGAATTGTTTATGACCACGACTTTTACCGCGCTGGTAACGTGGGAGAATGCCAGATCTACGATGGCATTAGGGCTCTGCACGCTGCCTTTCCTGCGGTAAGTGGCGGTCAGAAGATCGTAATTGTCGGTACTCAGGTCAAAGTCGGTCGAGACTGCGAGGTCGCCGGAAATATCCATCCTGGCTGAATTGCCGGAAGGATATACGGCCACGAAATCGTAGTAATCCGTGGTGCTGCTCCAGCTCCAGGACCTGGTAGGAGAATACTTCCAGGTTCCGGAATCGTTGGTAACCGTCACATCGTCGAAGACCAGGCTTTGAGTGGATCCGGAATTGCGCATCCCGAACACCGAGAAAGCATCTCCGCTGTCGAAACTGTTTCCCTCCTTGATATCTGCTTTGGTAGCATCATCGCGCAGCAACAGGGACCCGGCCTGGAAGCTGACAGGGCCTCCATTCCTTACCGGGTCCTCGAAGCCGGCGGAACACCCTGCAAGAAGCAGGGCGCCCGTCAAAGCAGCTGCGATGCGTATGATGCTGGTCTTAAGCACTTCTACTGCACAAGATAGTTGTAACCGTTAACCGCGGTCCAATCAGTGATTGAAGCGGAGAACTCGATTACGTTGGCGTTGATTGTGATGTAGAAGGTGTAGTGCTTTCCGGCTTCCCAGCTCTCTACTATGGTGTCGGCATTGTCATCGTCATCCACACTGTCGAAGAGTTTGAGTTCGAAGCTGGAAGTGAAAGTATTCACATTGCTGTCCTCATCAGTGATAGTATAAGCGATGTTCACGGCCTGGACATTGGAATCGGAATTGGCAGCGCTGCGGAATGCCTGAGGCATTACCACGAGGGAGTCGATAAGATCGTTGCCCGATGTAGTAACAGCCGTAGGAAGGGTAACGGAAGTGACACCGCTGGCATTGGTGTATGTTCCGTATGCGCTCTCGGTCCAGGTAACGACAGGATGATCGTTGGTATAAGCATCGCTGACAGAGAATGTTCCCACGCTATCGATGTTACTGATCGAGAAAGAGGTAATAGCCAGTACGGCATCACCGAGATTAGTGTGCTTCTTTACCTTGAAATCAACCAGGGATGCGATGTGGTTGAACACAAGGGGAACTTTGGTGTTGTAAGCGGCAGGCAGGACTTCCTTCTTGTCGGCAACCAGGATGTCGTTGTCACTACCTGCGAAAGTGATGGATGCGCTGGCAACCTCACCGGTTTCGGCATCAACCGTAGCCGCAGTACCGATAGCGGAAGGAGACACTGCATAGAAGGTGTAGCTGGTAGCGCTCTGGTCCCAGAAACGTTTAGGAGAATAGCCCCAGGTGAGAGTTCCTGAGCCACTTGCAGTAACAACGACATCGTCGAATACCACATCATTGGTACTGTTGTTCACCTTGTAACCGTAAACGGCAAAAGTATCACCTGCAAGGAAAGTACTGGTTCCCTGCACACGGGCTTCGTCTTTTGTCAGGTTCTCGGTCCAGGTGCCGAAACCGATTTCAGATTTTCCTTCAGGCTTAGCATCGTAAGTCTTGGAACAGGCGGCGACAGCTATAGCAGCCGCGGCCAGGATCATTAATTTTTTCATACGCATAATAGTGTTAGTAAGATTAATAATAATTTGTTGTCAATTAGTTATAGTTGTGTGTCCCGTTTCGTCGCCCCAATCATTTATGAGCGGGTCAAATCCTCCTCCGTTGGAAATTGGCGGGTCAATATCTTCCGGAGGGAAGTCTTCCACGTCAAGTTCCAGAGTAATCACTCCGCCGGTAGGCAGGGCGCGGATCTGGTCGGTAACGTCGATACGGATGTTCTTGTAGTGACCTGTCTTGAAGGTCACGTTCAGCACAAAGTAATGCTTCCCGTCCGGCGCAGTTGCCAGGCTGGAAGCCTCGTAGGGATTGCAGCCGGGGATGCCGAAAGTAAGCACGCGGGCACCCAGCATGTCCGGATCCGCCGCGGTATTGATGTGCACGTCCATAGGCACGCTCACGGTCTCAGACGAATTCTCCGCACTGCGCATATTCACGCTCTCCGCCATTCCGGTAAGCGCGGCGCCACCCATACTGCCGGAAACACGGCCGTAATTGTTCAGCAACTTTACCTGGAACAGGTAGATATAGGTCAGTGGCCTCAACTCCCCTTCTATCCGTATAACATACTGACCGTCTATGTACTCGTAGTCCTCCAGATTGTCGGTGATCCGGTGCGCATAGTCGTAGAGGGAGAAGAGCTGGTCCGGCATAAGGCACACGGGCTCGTCGATCTCCTCTTCGGAATCAGCCTTGGTAGCAGCAGCCTTTTGGCTGATTGTCTTGACCAAGGAAGATGATTTGAGTCCGGACGAGAGTACGCGGGTATAGGAATACAGGTCGGAAAGCTCGCTCTCCGAACGGAAGAGCAGGGCCTCGGAGTCGTTGTTGTGGAAGAGCAGGTCGTGGACGCCTACGAAGATATCCATCTGCCCGCTGAGTCCGCTGAAATTGTAGATGGTATGGCTCTTGGGCTGCCTGGCATCGTCCAAAGTATATACATGCATCCTGATTCCCTGGGGCTGGGTATAGCCAAGGGGCCCCTGTGCATCTTCCTGCCAGGCATACTGCCACTTGCTTTTCCAGTCCACCTGCCACATGAATTCCGCTTTCACGGAAGCCTCTAGGGTAACCTTCGTCGCAGCCACGTCCCTCAGGTGGAGGGGCGGTTCTATCGTGCAGCCGCCCAGGATAAGCAGCGCAGCGAGGAACATTATGGAACTGCGGACTTTCATTTCTTCTTTATGCTCAGTATATCGTAACCTATCGAGAAGTACAGACGTGTAGGCCCCAGCCAGAGAAGTCGCTTGTTGCGCTCCTGGAAATCAGATGGTTTGCCGTTGTAGTCGTAGTAATACCAGCCGGTTGCCTCATTGCCCCAGACGTAGGGATCGTACTTGGACCAGAATATGCCCAAGGCTACCCCGGTGTCGAAGAAGAATCGGCTGCGACCGAAATAATGCTTGTATCCGAATCCGGCAGATGCACCCACGCCCTCGCCCTGCCAGCCTTTATCATTGAAACCGATGCCATAGCGGACCAGATTAAGGCTTGAAAGCATATAAGGACCTTGATGCCGGTCCACGAGAAGCCCGCGGGGCACGAAATAGCGGCGTCCCCACAAGCTGATATTATTTATCTGCATGAAATCGTGGCGGTCCCAATGCTGCCACATAGGCCATTCTATATCGGCTCCGAAAGTGAAACGGCCGGCTAGAGGATAGTATTCCAGGCTGAAGGAAGGGATAGAAGTCGGGCCATAGCCAGGAACATAGGTAAAATCATAGATCAGGTTGGTGCTTATGCCCAGCACGGGGGTGCGAGGTGCCGGTACTGTTACTAAAGGAGGCGGCTCCGGCGGACTAGGCGGGGATATGCTTGGTTCAGGTTCAGGTTCAGGTTCAGGTTCAGGCTCCGGTTCGGGCTCCGGCTCAGTTTGAGCCTCCTCGCTCTTCTCTTCTTCTTTCAAGCTGAGACTGAGCTCGGTAACGCCGCAGCGGAGATACTTGTAATGGGCCCGGACCAGATATCTGTAATTATCCCCTACCTCCGGAGAACTGCCTAGCCAATGGGCAAGGCGCCATTTGCGGGTATCGTCGGAAATCTTCTTATCGTCAAGTATCCGGAGAATCTTGTTACAGGTGGGGACGGAGATGTTCTGGTCGGCCTCCACCCTTTCCCTTAGCATCTCCCAGGCTTCTCCACCGGGCATCGTCTGTATCTTGTTCCCCAATTCCGGCATAGCCTTGCGCAGCATCGACTTTAAAGCCGAGGCACGCTGGCGGCTCAATTTCATATTGTGCTCGTAAACTCCTTCGGGAGATGCGTATGTGGTGATGGTGAGAGTCTTTATCCTTTCGGGACCTATCCTTGAAACAGCCTTGGATAGCGAATCTATCGCAAGCTCATTCCCGACGTAAGAATCATCGGGTTCCACCCCATTCCAACGGAAATGAATGGGCGCGCTCCTGATAACTTCCGTCGAATCAGCCGACGGAATAGCTATGGCAAGAAGCGCCAATATGAAGGTTAAAATCATAGTTAGGTCTTACAAAGATACTTTTTTCCCTGATATCTTGTTACAATTTTTAATAAAAAATGCGCCCGCACAAGCGTGCAGGCGCATAATATATTATAAAACAAGAAATTAAATTCCTTTCAAAATCAGACCCTTTGTATCCAATCCTCCGGATCCATTTATCCTGCTGGTCAAAGTCCCGGCCTCGCCATAAAGCTTCACGTCGCCGGAGCCGTTAATCTTAACAATCAGGTCGCCGACCTTCTTGCAGCCAATCTCTATATCGCCGCTGCCGGAAATAGTGGCAGAAACAGTCTTTGCCGTGGCTGCATCCACATCCACGTCGCCGGAGCCTGAAATCCTGGTCGTCAAGCTGTTGCAACTTATGGCATCTGCCTCCAAATCGCCGCTGCCGTTAAGAATGAAGTTGAAATCTCCTCCGGTAGAGAGTCCGCCTACAATTTCGCAATCTCCCGCACCATTAATCTTCACGGCGGAAAGATCCTCCGAACTGACACGGATTACTATATCCTTCTCGGAACAGAGGTTCACGCTATCCGCGTAATCAATCCTGAGTACTCCGCCGACACTTTCGATTTCGTAGTAGCCGATTATGTTTTCGTCCGCGGTAAGGACCACGCTCTGGGGGCCCTGGGAATAAATCACGTCCACGGCGCCATTTACCGTGATGGAATTGAACCCGGCCACTTCGTAGGATTGGCTTACCATTACTCCGTTGCCACGGATGGTCTTCTTACCAAGGACGACAGTGCAGGACGCAATTGCGGCCACAGCAAGGAGCAGAATAACTAACTTTTTCATTACTAACTATTTAATTGTTTATCTTCTAATACTTTGGGATGAGGTTGAAATCCTCAGCTTGAAACTCGTTCTCCCTTTGTAATAAAACAGCACAAGTGTCGTGCCATCATTTTCGAAATAGATGGAATTAAGGAACTTATCGCGATTCCTGTTCTTGCACACAGGCTCGCACCATACCAGACTATAATCCCCCGTGCTCTTGTTCATGGTGCAGATTACGGTATATCCCCTGATGTCGAAGAGGGCGGCATTGCAGCGACGGCCCTTTTCCTTGCGGGCCTTCTTGTAAGCTGCGACTATCGAAGACTCCAGATCCAGACCTCCGAAATTCAGCCTGGAGGCTGTCGTAGCAGCCTTGGGATTCTTGTCCATCCACCAGCGTATGGATGTGTCCGTAAGCAGGTCTGCGCGGCTGATAGTAACTAGGGAAGGGTTCTCCTTCAGCTTTCCGCAGAGCCAGCTCACCTCCGGAGCAAGGTCCAGGCCCTCTATCGACTCCGGGCTCTGCCCTTCTATGCGCAACTGCTCCCCCTTTATGGGATTGCCGTAGAACATTGCCTGGTTGAGTATATCTTCCTCGGGGAGATACAGGACCTCAACATATTCGGAATCCCCGTTCATATATGCGAAATGCAGATAATTCCTCCTTCCTAGAGGAGACACCACCTCCAGCGGCTTTGCCAGGGAGATGGCCCCCGGGCTCTCCTGAAGGGTATAGACAGGTATGCTGCGGACATCTTCCGGAACCCCCTCCGGGGAAAGTATCCTCAGGGTCAGGTCCGCATTCAGGGCCAGTATATGCTCACGACCGTCCTTCTTCCAGCCTATGGCATCGAGGCAGTACCCGCTTGCCTGCAGGGCCGTTTCCCGGGGGATAAGGCTGGTGTTCTTTTCATTGAACTCGAGCAGCAGCAGGGAATCCTTCAGATGGAGGATTTCCTGCGCATATACCGACTCGGGATATTTCTTGAGGAACTTGTCGGCCGTCTTGACCGAAAGCTTTTTGAGCGTCTTGCCATAGAGGGACCTCTCCCCCTTGGTCTGGGCCTGCGCGCAAGGCAGCAGCAGGGCCAGGCCCAATATGGCCATCAATATTTTTCTTGTTTTCATCCGGACAAATATAGCAAATTATGCCGGATGAGAAGGACTTATCAATAAGTTCCCTTGAAGTTGGAGAATCTGTTCCAGTCTTTTTTCGGAAAATACTTCAAGAGGGTGACCGGACACTCCCCACGCGACTTCGTACGTAAAGAAGGATTTTCTTGCTTAAATCAGGATTGATAGCTAACTTTGGGGAATCAAATTTCTATTCTATTATGAGCCAAGTTCACGTTATCGACCACCCCATGATCCAGCATAAGCTTACGATTATGCGTCGCAAGGAAACCGGCAGCAAGGATTTCCGTCAGCTTCTTAAAGAAATCTCCCTTCTGATGGGCTATGAAGTCACCAGGGATATCGTTCTGGAAGATATTGAAATTGAAACTCCTATCTGCAAGACTATGGCAAAGAAGGTGTCCGGCCGCAAGCTGGCCATCGTCCCCATTCTCCGCGCCGGTATCGGGATGGTTGACGGACTCCTGGACCTCGTTCCCGTTGCAAAAGTCGGCCACATCGGCCTCTACCGCAACGAGCAGACCCACAACCCCGTGGTTTATTTCTGCAAGCTTCCTGAAGATATCCAGGAGCGCATGGTCATCGTTACCGATCCTATGCTCGCAACCGGCGGCAGCGCTTGCGACGCCCTCTCCATGCTTAAGGAGCGCGGTTGCAACAACATCCGTCTGATGTGCCTGGTGGGCGTGCCTGAAGGCATTGCTAGAGTACAGAAAGAGCATCCCGATGTGGATATCTACGTTGCAGCTATCGACGAGAAGCTCAACGAGAACGCTTACATCGTGCCTGGCCTGGGTGACGCCGGCGACCGCATCTTCGGAACGAAGTAAGGCAGGAGAGAATCAACTTTTATATAGATTCCTGATGAGATAGAGCATCGGGAATATCTCCAATCTTCCCAGAAGCATCTCCAGCATCGAACTGTATTTCAGTACTACGGGGAAGGCTGCGTAGTTGGACATGGAGCCTACCTCCCCGAATCCGGGGCCCACATTGCCGAGGCAGGCCGCGGAGGCAGTATAGGATGTTACCGCATCCAGACCGAAAGCCGTATTCAGCACCGAGAACAGCAGGATTATCCCCACATAGCTGATTATGAAAAGCAGGCAGTCCCTGACCTGTTTGTCGCTGCGGGACTGGCCGTCGATGCGCACCACCCTTATGATATTCTGCGAGTCGCTGGCCTTGATCCCGCTGATCAGACTCTTGTATGCAAGGTAGATACGGTCGAACTTGATTCCTCCGGAAGTGGATCCGGAGCAGCCGCATACCAGCGAGCAGATGCACAGTATCATTATCGACAGCGGCGGCCACAGAGTGGTATCTGCCGTGGCAAAGCCTGTGGTGGTGGAGATGGAAGCCACTTGGAAAAGAGCCAGGCGGAAGGACTTGCCCACGCTTTCCCTACCCTTGAATACCAGGTCTAAGGCGACTACCACTATAGCGAGGGATACCATAATCAGGAAGCCCTTCGCCACCCCGTTCCTGCGCAGGTTCACCTTGCTTCCGCGGACGAAACAGAGGAAGATAAGGCTGAAGTTCATGCCTGCCGCAAGCATGGAAAGGCTGAGGACGGCCTCCGCAGCAGGATTGTTATAGAAAGCGATGCTGGCGTTGCGCACGCAGAAACCGCAGGTGCTGCAGGCCGACATGGCATTGGTCACGGCATCGAATTTTCCCATACCGCAAAGCATCAGGCAGAGGGCGGTCACAACAGTGAGGGAAATATAGACAGTGAGCATCCTGCTTCCGAAAAAGCCCCTTTTCTCGCCCCTGAACTGTTCCCTTGCCACATCGGAAATCTCCACTCCGGAAAGGGTAGCTTTGTTCATTCCTCCTCTCATCACCATGGAAAACAGGGTAACTATACCTATACCGCCCACCCAGGCCGTGGCTATCCTCCAGAACTGCAGTCCTTGAGGCAGGGCTTCTATATCGGTGAGTATGGATGCTCCTGTGGTGGTGAAACCGGAAACGCTTTCGAAAAGTGCGTCCACGAAGGAGAACTCTCCTCCGAACATAAGGAAAGGCAGCATACCGAAAAGGCAGCAGGCCAGCCAGGAGCCGACCATGATGCTGTTCCCTTCCTTGAAATTAAGCCGGTGATTGCCCCTGCGGACGAAAATCAGCGGGAAACCTCCCACCGTTCCGGTAACGAAAGCGGAGTACAGCAAAGGCACGCGGCTTTCATCGCCTGGCGTGTAGCAAGCTATTATTCCGGACACTCCCATCAGCCCTGCAGTAAGCAGCAAGGCGACTCCTATATACCATATGATGATCTTCCCATCCATTGCTTTTTCACATTGACGC
>JAILMV010000111.1 GCA_024692185.1 Bacteroidales bacterium
GGCGAAGTTCGTGTTCGTGGGGTTGAATGCTTTGAATGAGTGCGAGAAGAGGGTGATGAGGAAGATGAGGGATGCGCGTTTGGCGGAGTTTTGCTGGGATTGGAGTAGTGCGGAGATCAAGGATCCGGCTAACCGGGCGTCCTTCTTCCTCTCGCAGAATGTCGCAGAATTCCCGCAGGCTTTCGACATCGACCCTGACGGGCTCCCACGCCCAGTCGTGAACGTAGTCAGCGTTCCTTCATCGGTAGGTCAGACCAAACTATTGCCTTCAATACTATCCTCTGGGTGCATTCCCCCTTCGGGAGTTCGCCCTTCGGGCTCACCCCACCATCCCTTCGGGACGGTCCCCCCGCTATCGTCGGGGTCCCCGGAAAATGACAGTTTTCTGGGGTGCAGCCGCGGGTGTTACGTCCCTCAGGGGGAATGCGCCCAGCCGGATAGCAGCGATATCGGAATCAATACGGCGATAGTGCTGCCGGATGAGGGGCTGTTGATGAATGTGCTGAATTCGATTCCGGAGGGGATAGAGGATGTGAATGTGACGATGGGATATCCGATGAGGGGCAGCGAATTCCAGGCGCTGATGAACGACATCGCAGGGATGCAGCAGAATCTGAGGGAGAAGAACGGAGAAAAACAGTTCTACCATAAGTTCGTCTGGGGCATATTCAGCAATGGCATAATCCGCGATTGTCTGAGCGAAAAAGGCAACGGCATCGTAGCCAAGATACGCAAGGATGCCCGCTATTTCATTAATCAGTCATATTTCGGAGGAGATCCTCTGCTGGAGACCATATTCCGTCCGGCGACGGACATCCCCCGCTACATAAAGGAACTTCTGATTGCACTCGCTCCCCTGCTGAAGGAGCAGGGAACCATGCAGATGGAGCTGGATTTCGCGATGTACTACTACAAGGCCGCGAACCGGCTGGAGGGGCTGAGGCTGGATGTGCTGCCGCGTACAATGTGGCGTCTGCTGGACCAGCTGACCGCAAGGGCTTCGGTACCTTTCAAGGGAGAGCCTCTCAAGGGCCTGCAGATAATGGGGCCGCTGGAGACCCGCGCCCTGGACTTCGACAATCTGATAATACTGTCCTGCAACGAGGGCATGTTCCCCCGCCGTTCGGTAGCCCCTTCATTCATCCCCGCGGAACTGCGCAAGGGTTTCGGCCTGCCGACCTACGAGTATCAGGATTCGGTTTGGGCCTACTACTTCTACAGACTTATACAGAGAGCATCCAATATCTGGCTGGTCTTCGATTCGCGCACTGAACTCAGCCGCAGCGGAGAGGAGAGCCGCTACATTCGCCAGATGCAGATGCTCTATGATTTCGACCTTCGCCGTTATGTGGTGAAGGCCCCGTTGCAGCAGGCTGCGGCATCTTCCGCCATCGATAAGACGGACGAGGATCTGGAGACTATGCAGAGCGACAGGTTCTACCTTTCGGTGTCCGCCCTGCAGAACTATCTTTCCTGCCCTGCCAAGTTCTACTATTCGAAGATCAAAGGCCTTTCTGCCGCCGACGAGGTCAGCGAATCGCTGGATGCCGGCATGCTGGGAACCGTGCTGCATGAGTCCATGGAGTATCTTTACGGGGTCAGCAAGACCATCAGCAAGGCCTACATCGATAAACTCCTTTCCGACGAGGCCGGCATCAGGGCCTTGATTGCCGGGAAGATCAAGCAACAGCTCAAGACCGACGAGGTGGAGGGCAGGAATCTTATCTTCGAGGAGCTGATCGTAAAATATGTGATGCAGATACTGCGGACGGACAAGAAGCGTCTGCAACTTTCCGGGAAGAATTCTTTCCGGATTCTGGGGCTGGAGCTGGAACGCAAATGCGAGATAGCAGGCTTCAATTTCGTGGGCTACATCGACAGGCTGGACATGTTCGAGGATGGGACCGTACGCATAGTGGACTACAAGACGGGAAAGGTCAAGGAGCAGGATGTGGATGTCAATGACAGCAACGCAGCCAAGGTAGTGGATGCCCTTTTCGGGAAAAACAATTCCGAACGGCCCAAGATTGCCCTCCAGCTTTATCTCTACGACGAATACCTGGAAGGAGATCCGCTGGTAAAGGGTATGGATATGGTCAATTGCATCTACCAGACATCCAACATCTTCGTGAAGATGCCGGAGGAGGTCAGGCGCAGTGCCAATTTCTGCGAGCTGATGAGAGAGAGGGTGGCCGGGCTTCTGGATGAGTTGCGGGACAAGGAAGTGCCGTGGAGCAGGACCGGTGACGACAAGACCTGCGAGTATTGTGATTTCAAAACCATTTGCGGAAGATGATCAAGATTCTGAAAGCCTCCGCAGGGTCGGGCAAGACATACGCCCTTGCAAACAATTATCTGGCGCTACTTACCGAGCGCTATGCCTACAGGCACATCCTCGCGGTAACCTTTACCAACAAGGCCACGGCGGAGATGAAGAGCCGCATCCTCAAGTTCCTTGCGGAATCCCGCGAAAGCGGCAAGAAGGACATGCTGCGCGACATACTGCACGACTACAGCGCCTTTGCGGTCAGCACCATAGACAAGTTCTTCCAGCAGGCCCTGAAGGCCTTTGCAAGGGAGATCGGGCAGGTTGCCGACTATCAGATAGACCTGGACAAGCAGGCCCTGATCCACGAAGCCATGGATTCCATACTGGATTCCTTGACGGCTGATGATTCGGAGGTTCTGGACTGGCTGCGCCGCAGCGTTTCGGACGACCTGGAACAGGGCAAGAGGGTCAGCATAGAGAACAATCTCTACGACATGGGAGACCGCCTGATGATGACCGAGGCGGGCAGTACTTCCGAGCTCCGCAAGCGTTTCGGGAAGAAGGAGCTGGCGGCAATCAAGGCCAACTGCGAAAAGATAATCTCCGACTTCACCAAGGAATTGAACGAGGCCGCGAAGCTGGTGGAGGTGAAGGGGAAAAAGGCTATCGAAATGCTGGAGCCTTATCAGGATGGCTTCAAGACCTGGGAAAAGATTCCCCTGCCCAAAGTCACCCTGATGAAAGAAGCGGCCGACAGCAGGTTCTGCCAGCTTCTGGAAGGAGACCGCTACCGTTGGTACAACACTGCCTGGCTGCTGCGGGATATGGCTTTCAGCTTGGGCATAGCAGGAGAGTTCTACAACGCATTCGAAAGGCTGCTGAAAGAAAAGAACGTGATGGTGCTGGACGAATCCAACACCATACTCAAGGACATAATCGCCGGGAGCGACGCTCCTTTTGTGTATGAGAAGATGGGTGTGCGCTACGAGCATTTCCTGCTGGACGAGTTCCAGGACACTTCCAACATACAGTGGGAGAATTTCCGTCCGCTGCTGCGCGAAAGCGAGGCCGGCGGGCACGACAACCTGATAGTGGGAGATGTGAAACAGAGCATATACCGCTGGAGGGATTCCGACTGGACCCTGCTGGGTAGCACTGTCGCCGAGGACTTCCCCCGCGCAATTACCGAGGAGCTGCAGAACAACTGGCGTAGCTGCAAGACCATAGTGGACTTCAACAACGCCTTTTTCTCCTTCGCTGCCAAGGCTATAGGAAAGGAGGATCTCTACGCCGACGTGAAGCAGATGGTCAAGGCGCGTGACAGCCAGCCAGGCCAGGTGCGCATCAGCTTCTGCGACAAGGACGAGCAGATAAACATGGTGGTGGAGTCGATTGCCGATGCAATCCAGTCCGGTGCCGGATATGGCGACATCGCCGTACTTGTCAGGGCGAACAAAGAGGGTGGAGATATTGCTGCCGCACTCATAAAAGAGGGCATCCCAGTGGTATCCGACGATTCCCTCTCGGTCAAGTCCTCGATTATAGTACAGAAACTTACGGGAATACTCGCCAACCACGAGAATCCCGACGACAAGATAAACCGTTTCCTGGCCGAGTCGGAGAATGTGGAATTCCCCCAGGAGTATCATTCCCTGACGGATCTCTGCGAGAATCTGCTCCGCCAGCTGCAGGCCGAATCTCCCGAAGAATTTATGGGAGAGACTCTTTACATCCAGGCCTTCATGGACGAACTGAGGGAATGGGTGGATGTGAACGGCAACGAGCTGCGCTACTTCCTGCAGCATTGGGCCGATAGCAAGAGCACCATCAACTCCCCTGCCGGCACTTCCGCCGTGAGGGTGATTACCATACACAAGGCTAAGGGACTGGAATATCCCTGGCTGATTTTCCCCTTCGCGGAAAAGGTGGATTTCTACAAGGCGGACTGGCGCTGGTGCAAGCTGGACGTCAGCGGGACGCCTTTCATAGCCGAGGCCGCCGGGAGCTATCCCGTGAACCTCAACAGCAATGCCGAGAACAGCCTTTTCGCCGATGCTCTGCATAAGGAGCAGGAGATGCAGCTGGTGGACAACATAAACGTGTTCTACGTGGCCCTGACCAGGGCGGAGAAGCATCTGCACGTAATAGCCGCGCAGCCCCCCAAGACCTTCAAGGACAGCAAGACCCCGGAATACAAGAACTTCTCCCAGCTGCTCTACAGTTTCTGTGGAGGCATGGACGAGTATCTGCTCGGAGAGCCCTACGATTTCTCGAAGATGGAGCGCAAGCCCGAGGGTCCGGAAATGGACTATCCCTACAGCTACTCCTCCGTCCCCCTTGGCGACAGGCTGAAGGTGTCGGCGGATGCCTCCGACTTCTTCGGCGAAGATGGGGCGGTTGGGGCAGCAGCCTCTCCCCGCCGCAACGGTATTGCCCTGCACGGGATACTGTCCGGAGTGCAGACCGCAGCAGATCTGCGTGCGGCCGTAGATGATGCGGTGATAGACGGAAGCATCTCCCCGGAAGAGGGAGAAGATGCCTTCCAACTGCTTTCAGAGAGGATTTCCGCCCATCCTGAATGGTTCGCCCAGAGGGGCCTCAACGAGACTACCCTGATAGATTCGTACGGCAATCACAAGCGCCCAGACCGAGTGGTGCTGAAGGACGGAGAACTGACAGTGATAGACTACAAGTTCGGAGAGAGCACGCCCGAAAGCGACGCCCGCTACTCCAGGCAGGTATCCGGATATATGAAAATCTTCCGCAGCCTGGGATATGATAAAGTTTCAGGGGCCGTCTGGTACGTTGTTTCCGATAAATTGGTAACTTTGTAATTTGTATGAATTCCGCAGATGACTTTTCACGCCTGGAGCTGAGTCTCCCCGCCTGCACCCGCAACTATCGCTATTTCCGTTCCCTCCTGGAGGCGGAAACCAAGCTGCTGGTGCTGGTAAAAGCCAATGCCTACGGCCATGGAGCCGTGGAATTCGCCAATATGATGCAGCAGGCCGGAGCCGATTACTTCGCGGTGGCGCTTCCCCTCGAGGGAGTCGAACTCCGCCGCGCTGGTATCTCCCTGCCCATCCTGGTGCTCACCGCCGGAACCGACTTCTTCGAAGAGATGATCCAGTATAATCTGGAGCCTTCCATACCGAACCTGGAATCCCTGAAAGCCCTGGTGGCAGTGCTGGACAAGCACGGCATCAAGGACTTCCCCATCCACATAAAAATGGATACGGGAATGCACCGTCTGGGATTCATGACTGCCGAACTGCCCGCCCTGTTCGAATACCTGAAGGGCTGCAGTGCCGTAAAGGTGAAATCCACCTTCTCGCATCTGGCAGTGGCAGAAGATCCGGAGCAGGACAGCTTTACACTTGGGCAGATAGAGATGTTCCGCAGCAATGCAAGCGCCCTGGGAGAAACCCTGGGCTACAAGCCAATGTGGCACATACTGAACTCTGCAGGAATTGAGCGCTTCCCCCAGTACCAGTTCGACATGGTCCGCCTCGGGATAGGCATCTACGGCATCAGCGCCCTGCCTTCAGTGCATCTGGCACCGGTAGCATCGCTTAAGGTAAAGATTCTGCAAATCAAGGAACTAGGCCCTGAGGACGGCACCATAGGCTACGGCAGATGGGGCCATATAGCTCCCACGGGGACCAAGATTGCCACCATCCCCTGCGGCTACGCAGACGGGCTCGACAGGCATCTTGGGCGCGGCAATGCCTCGTTCAACGTGAACGGTCACCGTGCCCCTACCATAGGGAATATCTGCATGGATATGTGTATGCTGGACGTTACCGGCATAGACTGCGCCGTGGGTGACACCGTCACCATCTTCGGAGCAGATCCCAGCGTTTCCGAATTAGCCGAGATCCTCGGCACCATCCCCTACGAGATCCTCACCTCCGTCCCCAGAAGGATAGAACGTTTCATCGTCCGCAGGTAGCTTTTCCACCATTACTTCCAGAAGTACCGTGTCCGCAGTGCGAGGCGCGATAATGAAATTTGAGCATTCGGCCGGTATCAGCGCCGTCTCCCCTTCCGTGACTGCCAGCAGGCGCTCGCTGTCGGGAGAAACTTCGGGCGTGGTCTGGATTTCAAACGAGCCCTTGAGGGAGGTGTAGGCTATGCAGGAGCCGAAACGGTCCGTATCTATGCCTATGGGCTGTTTGAGATTTATCTTGTTGACCGTGAATTGCTTGATCTTAAGCAGGGTTTCGAAGCCCAGGGCGGCATCTTCGGCGGAAGTTTCGCCGTCGTTCAGATTGCGCCCTGCGAGCAGCTTCTCGGGATAACGTTCGTATTTGATGAAATCAAGGGCGTCGATTATGTTCAGGGACGGGTCGAACTCCTCGGAAAGGCCTTCGGGCGAGCCCCAGTTGCAAAGGCAGAAATCCATTGCGGAAGATTCGCTGACCTCCACTATCGACATCTCTCCGAAAGCGCAGTGGGGCGTGCCTGAGGGGATGAAGAAGAACTGGCCGGCACGGGGTTCGAGAGTATTCATCAGATTCTCCGGATTACCCTCCAGGCACTCGGAATAGAGTTCGGAGGCATCCGTATCACGCCGGAAACCAATCAGCAGGCGGGAGCCCTTCCCGGCCTGAAGCACGTACCAGAGCTTCTCCTTGCCCAGATGGTCGTAGCGGTCGCGGGCCATTTCATCGTCCGGGCTCACGCGCAGAGGCATCTTGCCAGCCACCTGTATCTTCCTTATCTGGAAGGGAAACTGAACCCCGTAGGCATCGAAGATATGGTCCCCGGTCACACGGTCGAGGTAGGTTTCCATCATATCTCCCATGGTATTTCCGGAGAGCCAGCCATCGAGCACGAAGGTATCACGGTAGCCCAGGTCCGCCAAGCGGAACTGTTCACTGCCCCAGGAGTACTTGTCTTCGATTCGGGTCAGACGGAAAGGGTAGAGTTTCTTTTCTTCCATAAATTGCCTATATTTACCGATGCGAAGTTAGTAAAAAAACAGATATGAAAGGTATTTACATTTTCCTCGCCGACGGTTTCGAAGATGTCGAGGCCCTTGGCACAAATGACGTCCTCCGCAGGGCCGGGCTACGCAGCGAGCTGGTTTGCATTAAGGAGGAGCCCTTCGTGCAATCTTCCCACGGCATTACCGTAGGCGTTGACGATTGCCTTCCATTTTTCCAGGCGGACCATGCCGGTACTACTGAAAAAGATATTCTCATCTTCCCCGGCGGAATGCCCGGCAGCAAGAGCCTCGCAGAATGCAAGCCGCTGATCAAGCTTATGCAGGATCATTACGATGCCGGCGGCAGCGTGGCGGCCATCTGCGCAGCTCCCGGCCTGGTGCTCAGCCAGCTCAAAGGCATCAGCGGTGCGGAAGTCACCTGCTTCGACGGTTTCGAGGGCTATCTGGAGAAGGCCGGGGCCCATTTCAGCCCCAAGCCCGCCATCTGTTCCGGTAGGATCATTACCGGCCGCAGCGCTGGGCACGCCCTCAGTTTCGGCCTGGAAATTGTAAAGAAAATATCTCCGGAGAAGGTAGATCAAGTGCGTCACGCCCTCTACCTGGAAACAATTTAAGCTATGGAGCTCAGACTCGACAAATATCTCTGGTGCATAAGGGTTTTCAAGACCCGCTCCGATGCCACCGATGCCTGCAAGGGCAATAAAGTGCAGGTCAACGGAGTGGTGAGCAAGCCCTCGAAAGAAGTCAAACCCGGGGACCTGCTGGTAATACGCAAAGGGCCCGTGGAACTTACTTACCGCGTCAAGGCGGCACTTCACAGCCGCGTGGGTGCATCCCTAGTGCCGGATTATGCCGAGAATCTTACTCCTGAGGCCGAAATGGACAAACTCCATGCTCCCACCGAGACATTCTTCGTGAAAAGGGACAAGGGAAGCGGCCGCCCCACAAAGAAGGACAGGCGCACCCTGGATGCCCTCTGGGATGCTATGGATGACGATAAATTCTAAATTGATATGAGTATATCCTGGGTATTGATCATAGTCGTAATGCTGCTCAGCCTGCTGGTGCAGAACATGCTGACCAGCCGTTTCAAGAAGTATTCGAAAGTAGCCATCGACCTTAGCGGAGCGGAGATTTCCGCGAAGATGATGGCGGACAACGGAATCACCGACGTGAAGATAGGTTCCGTGAACGGCCAGCTTACCGACCATTACAATCCTGCAAACAAGACCATAAACCTCTCGGATTCGGTATATGCCCAGCATAATATCGCTGCGGCAGCCGTTGCCGCCCATGAAACCGGGCATTGCCTGCAGCATGCCAAGGGATATCTTCCACTGAAAATGCGCAGTGCCATGGTCCCGGTGGTTTCCTTTGCGAACAATACCGTGCAGTGGGTGCTGCTCGCAGGCATCATCTTCGTGAACGTGTTCCCCGGGCTGCTCTGGATAGGAATCGGCCTTTTCGCGCTGACCACCATCTTCAGTTTCATCACCCTGCCCGTGGAGATCGACGCCAGCCGCAGGGCCATCGCCTGGCTGGAGACATCCGGCTTAACCACTTATGAAACTCTCCCTATGGCGAAGGACGCCCTCAAATGGGCAGCCTATACCTATGTAATTGCAGCCCTGGGCTCCCTGGCTACGCTGTTTTATTATATCGGCATCGCCAGCAACCGACGATGAAAATATTTTGTTATATTTGCATCTCGAATAGAGAATTACTAAAACCTATTTATTAAATTATGAAGTACAAAATCATCGTGCTGGCCAAGCAGGTTCCGGACACACGTAACGTGGGAAAGGATGCTATGACCGAAGCCGGCACCGTAAACCGGGCAGCACTTCCGGCCATCTTCAATCCCGATGACCTTCTTGCTCTCGAACAAGCACTCCAAATCAAAGAACAGAATCCCGGCACATCCGTAGGTGTGCTTACCATGGGTCCTCCCCGTGCTGGAGAGATCATCCGCCAGGGTCTATATCGCGGAGCCGATACAGGCTGGCTCCTGACCGACCGCCTCTTCGCAGGCGCCGACACTCTCGCCACTTCATACGCACTTGCCACCGCCATCAAGAAGATCGGCGGAGCGGACATCATCCTCGGCGGCCGCCAGGCCATCGACGGCGATACCGCCCAGGTAGGCCCCCAGGTGGCCCAGAAGCTCGGTCTTACCCAGGTTACCTACGCCGAAGAGATTCTTAAGATCGAAGACGGCAAGGCCACCATCCGCCGCCATATCGACGGTGGCGTGGAGACCGTGGTCGCTCCCCTTCCCCTGCTAATCACGGTGAACGGCAGCGCCACTCCCTGCAGGCCTTGCAACGCCAAACTGGTAATGAAATACAAGCGTGCCAGCTGCCCGGCCGAACGCCCCGCAGAACCTACGGCATACGATTATCTATACGAGCAGAAGCCCTACCTCAACCTCACGCAGTGGAGCGTTGCCGATGTTGACGGCGACCCTTCCCAGTGCGGTGGCGCCGGCTCTCCCACCAAGGTGAAAGCCGTGCAGAACATAGTCTTCCAGGCCAAAGAGAGCAAGACTCTCAGCAGCAGCGACTCCGACGTGGAAGGCCTCATCCAGGAATTGTTGAACGAAAAGATCATCGGGTAGAGCTATGAAAAACAACGTATTCGTATATTGCGAGATCGAAGGCACGACCGTTGCCGAAGTCTCCCAGGAACTCCTCACCAAGGGCCGCAAACTGGCCAACCAGCTGGGAGTACAGCTGCACGCAGTAGCTGCTGGCAGCGGAATTACAGGAAAGGTAGAGAAGCAGATTCTTCCCTACGGAGTGGACAAGCTCTTCATCTTCGATGCTCCGGGCCTCTTCCCTTACACTTCAGCCCCCCACACCGACATTCTGGTGAACCTCTTCAAGGAGGAAGAACCCCAGATCTGCCTGATGGGCGCGACCGTAATCGGCCGTGACCTGGGCCCCAGGGTTTCCAGCTCGCTCACCAGCGGCCTCACCGCAGACTGCACCCAGCTCGAAATCGGTGACTACGAGGACATCAAGACTCACGAGAAATATACCGAGCTCCTCTATCAGATCCGTCCTGCCTTCGGCGGCAACATTGTCGCCACCATCGTGAACCCCGAGCACAGGCCCCAGATGGCCACGGTGCGCAGCGGCGTCATGCAGAAGCAGGTGCTGGACGAGAACTACAAGGGCGAGGTGGTAATCGCCGACGTCGATAAGTACGTGCCCGATACGGACTACCTCGTGAAGGTCATCGACCGTCACATCGAGGCAGCCAAGCACAACCTCAAGGGTGCCGCGATCGTGGTAGCCGGAGGTTACGGAATGGGCAGCAAGGAGGGCTTCGACCAGCTCTTCCAGCTCGCCAAGGAACTCCACGGCGAGGTCGGTGCCAGCCGCGCCGCCGTTGATGCCGGATTCGTCGACCACGACCGTCAGATCGGCCAGACCGGCGTGACCGTACATCCCAAGGTGTACATCGCCTGCGGCATCTCCGGACAGATACAGCACATTGCCGGAATGCGCGACAGCGGCATCATCATCTCCATCAATACCGACCCCGACGCCCCCATCAACAAGATTGCGGACTATGTGGTAGTAGGCAAGGTGGAAGAAGTCGTACCCAAACTCATCAAGTATTACAAGGCGAACAGCAAATAAACCGGACGAACTATGGCAAACTACTATACCGACCATCCCGAACTTGAATTCTACCTCGATCATCCCCTGATGAAGAGGGTCGTGGACCTGCGCGAGCACTTCTACGAGGATAAAGATAAATTCGATGATGCTCCCGTCGATTACGAGGATACCATCGAGAACTACAAGCGCGTGCTCGAGATCATGGGCGATCTGGCCGCGAACGTCATCGCCCCCAACTCCGAGGCCGTGGACCTGGAAGGCCCGCATCTCGAGAACGGACGTATGATCTACGCATCCAAGACCTTCGAGAACCTCGACGCCATACGCAAGGCCGGGCTCAGCGGAGTCGCACAGGCCCGCCGCTACGGTGGCCTGAACTTCCCCAACGTACCCTTCTCGATGCTCTCCGAGATAGTTTCCGCGGCGGATTCCAGCTTCCAGAACATTTGGAGCCTGCAGTCCTGCGCCGATACTCTCTACGAATTCGGCAGCGAGGAGCAGAGGCAGAAGTACATCCCCCGCGTATGCGGAGGAGAGACCATGAGCATGGATCTCACCGAGCCTGATGCAGGTTCCGACCTGCAGCGCGTGATGCTGAAGGCCACTTTCGACGAGAAGGAGAATTGCTGGAGGCTGAACGGCGTGAAACGTTTCATCACCAACGGTGACTCCGACATCCACCTCGTGCTGGCACGTTCCGAAGAAGGAACCACCGACGGCCGCGGCCTTTCGATGTTCATCTACGACAAGCGCAGCGGCGGAGTGGACGTGCGCCACATCGAGCACAAGCTCGGCATCCACGGCTCCCCTACCTGCGAGCTGGTGTTCAAGAATGCCAAGGCTGAACTCGTCGGCAGCACCCGCCTGGGACTTATCAAATATGTTATGGCCCTGATGAACGGCGCCCGCCTGGGTATTGCCGCACAGAGCGTGGGTCTCAGCCAGGAGGCTTACAACGAGGCTCTTGCATACGCCCGTGAGCGTGCCCAGTTCGGAAAGAAGATCATCGACTTCCCTGCCGTCTATGACATGCTCGCCACAATGAAGGCCAAGCTCGATGCCGGCCGTTCGCTGCTCTATCAGACCGCCCGTTACGTGGATATCTACAAGGGCCTGGAAGACCTGCAGCGCTGCGGAAAGGAACTTACTCCCGAGGAGAAGCAGGAGATGAAGAAGTACAGCCGCCTGGCCGATGCCTTCACCCCTCTTTGCAAGGGTATGAACTCCGAATACTGCAACCAGAACGCCTACGACGCCATCAGCGTGCACGGCGGCTCCGGTTTCATCATGGAATACAAATGCCAGAGGCTCTACCGCGACGCCCGTATCTTCAGCATCTACGAAGGTACCACCCAGCTCCAGGTCGTGGCCGCTATCCGCTACATCACCAACGGCACTTACCTCAACATAATGAAGGAGATGCTGGAAGATGCAGTTTCCGTCGAACTCCAGCCGCTCAAGGATCGCGTGGCCAAGATGGTCGGGTGCTACGAGGCTACCCTCGCAAGCATCGCCGGAGAAAGCCAGGAGAAGCAGGACTTCATTGCCCGCCACCTCTACGAGATGACAGGCGACATAATCATGAGCCTGCTGATACTGCGCGATGCTAGCGTGCGTGCCGACCTCTTCGAGAAGAGCGCCAACGTCTACATCCGCCTCGCCGAATCCGAAGTTGCAAAGCACTCTGAATTCGTCGTAGCTTTCAAGGAAGAAGACTTGGAGAGTTATCGTACCGAATAGTTGTTTTCCGTATAGCATTGACACACAGCACTCTATACTAAAACCTCTGGTGAAAATACACCAGAGGTTTTTGCATATATCGCTGAAAATCAGCTAATATCCGGAAACAGGCAAACTATTCATCAAATACAGGGTAGGCTGGAACTCCGATGCCTGCTTTCCGAACGCGAGGAACAGATC
>JAILMV010000120.1 GCA_024692185.1 Bacteroidales bacterium
GTCGCTGATCAGGGCGATGTCGCGGTCGTTATACATATAGGTACCCGTAGCACTGATGTTCGGGAAATAATTTGCAAGTGCAATCTTGCGGTCATACCCTGCCATCTCCCGCTCTATCTTGGCCTGGTCCAGTTCCTTGGAGGACTGGACGGCAAGCTCGCGGCAGTCTTGCAATGTCAGGGTCTGCTGTGCGCAGAGTGTCGCCGGCAACAGGGCCAGGACGGACATCATCAATCTTTTCATTTCGTTTTTCATTTTTGTCGATAATCCTTTATGCAAATAAGTTGCCCGTTTAGCGACCAAAAAGAAATACAATTTACCCCAGATGTTTCCAAATGGTAGGAATTATCTACTTTTTTATTATTTTTGCCAAATCATTAACCTAACTTTGGCAACAAATGGACAATCAACTACTGGAAATAAGCATCGGCGACCTCAGGAAAGTACTGCCATCCAAGACGGGTGACGATTTGTCAGACGACTTCCTTATAGCAGAGGCTCGCTACTCCGACGTGGAGAACGTTTTGAGTATTCTCGAGCACCCCTGCCGTCTGAACGGTTTCATGGGGCTTTTCTGCCTTAAGGGCAAGCTCGAAGTGGAAATCAATCTCAACAGCTATGAGATTGGCGAGAACTCCGTGCTGTTCAACGTGCCGGGCAATATCTGGAGGGTTTATAGCGTAGATAAAAGCCAGCTGAAGGATATGCATTTCGTGCTGGTGGTCGCATCCCACGAGTTCCTCTCCAGTTCGAAGATGGACTATGTGAGGCTGTTCGACGAAAGCATTTCCCTGCTCGACAACCCCTGTTTCGTGATGAATGAGGATGAAAGGGCCATTTTCCTGAAGTATCTGGACCTGGCCTTCAGCATAACGGACCAGAGCAACCCCAACATCAAACATAGCCTGCGCGGGATCATTTCTTCCTGCCTCTACTACGCCGGAGCCGTATGGCAGGAAAAGATACGCAATGCCAAGAAGCCGGATACCGGGAGCAATCTCAGCCTCAGGAGCAAGCTGCTGCTGGAACAGTTCCTCAAGCTGGTGGCGCAATACCACGACCAGGAGAGGGGCATGGCCTTCTATGCGGACAAGATGTGCCTGACGCCGAAATACCTCTCGAAACTTATCCGTAACGTCAGCGGGAAATCCGGTCCGGAATGGATTGATTCCTTCGTGATCCTGGAAGCCAAAAACCTGCTGAAATACTCCGACATCCCCATCAAGGAAATAGTTTACAAGCTGCATTTCCCGAACTCTTCCGTTTTTTATAAATTTTTCAAGTCTCATACCGGTATGACACCGAGCGAATATCGAAGATAATTACTATCTTTGCCGCCCTTATGTCCATATCACAGAAAGACTTATTGTTGGAGAAACTGCGCGGCGGGCAGACCCTTCTGCGCCGTGAACAGTTGAAACTTGCCTGGCTGCTCGGCCTCCCGGCCATGCTGGCCCAGCTCGGCACTATAGTAATGGAATACATCGACGCCGGAATGGTCGGCCGTCTAGGTTCCGAACAGGCCGCATCCATCGGTCTGGTAGCCAGCAGCACTTGGATATTCGGAGGCTTCTGCTTTGCCAATGCATCGGGTTTCTCGGTGCAGGTAGCACAGCTGATAGGCTCCAAGAATTACGCAAAGGCCCGCGAGGTAATGCGCAAAGGTTTCACCAGCGTATTCATATTCAGCCTGGTATTGGCATTCATCGGGCTGGCCATCAGCCCATATCTCCCCCATTGGCTTGGAGGTGAAAGCGCCATCTGTGCCGACGCTACAGCATATTTCGCCATCTTCTGCGCTTTCCTGCCCATAATGCAGATTGCAACCATAACATGCAGCATGCTTCAAGCCAGCGGCAACATGAAAATCCCCAGCATAGTGGAGATATCCGCCTGCGTGCTGGACGTGGTACTGAACTACATATTCATATATATGCTCGGCATGGGCGTGAAGGGTGCCGCCATAGGCACGGGTCTCGCCACGATGATAACCCACGCTTTCGCTCTCTGGTATCTGCTCAAGAAGAGTCCCGAGCTCAACATCTTCCAGGACAATAATAGCTGGATTCCCGACAAGGAGTCCGTAAAGGCGGCCTTCGGCATCAGCGGTCCTATGTGGCTGCAGAACATCATTACCCGTGGCGCCTATGTGATGAGCACCGTAATAGTGGCCCCTCTGGGCACGATAGCCATAGCGGCCAACTCCTTTGCCATCACGGCAGAAAGCTTCTGCTACATGCCCGGTTACGGCCTCAGCGACGCCGCAACTTCGCTGGTAGGCCAGAGCATAGGAGCCAAGCGCAAGGAGCTCGCCCGCCAGTTCGCCTACATCACCACCGGCCTGGCAGCCTTCCTGATGACAGTGGCCGGCATACTGATGTTCATTTTCGCTCCCCAGATGATGGGGCTGCTTACCAACGATCCGGAGGTAATTGCCCTTGGCGTGAAAGTGCTGCGAATCGAAGCCTTCGCCGAAACTATGTACGCGGTTTCCATAATAGGATACGGCTCCTGCGTAGGTGCGGGCGATACCCTGGTCCCCATGCTCATGAACTTTGCCAGCATGTGGGTGGTACGCATCGGCCTTGCCCTGATTCTTACCCCTAAAATCGGCCTTACAGGCTACTGGATAGCAATGTGCATCGAACTGAACATCAGAGGATTCATCTTCCTCATGCGTATCCGGGGTAAGCGATGGATGAAAAAAGATTTCGCACAATGAGATACGGTTTTGACTTTTCCACCGAGGCCGCTCCGCGCGGCAGCAATTCGGTAAAATGGGATAGCTGCAAAGAAGGCGTAATCCCCATGTGGGTTGCCGAAATGGACTTTCCCGCCGCCCCCTGCATAATCAAGGCCCTCAAGGAGAGGGTAGATAAGGCAGTGTTCGGCTATACCGAAATTCCCGACTCATATTACGAGTCCGTGGTGAACTGGTTCGCCGGCCGTCACGGGTGGAAAGTCAGCAAGGAGCAGATAATCCCCGTGCAGGGCATAGTGCCGGCCACATCCATCGCCATCAAGGCTCTCACCGAGCCCGGCGACAAGGTGGTCTTCAACGTGCCCGCCTACAACTGCTTCTTCCACAATATCACCAACCAGGGCTGCGAGCTATCCGAAAGCCGTCTGCTCTGGAATCCTTCTTCCAAACGCTACGAAATGGATTTCGAGGACATAGAGAGGCGCTGTGCGGAGCCTGCCGCGAAAGTCTTCCTGCTGTGCAACCCTCACAATCCTTCCGGAAGGCTCTGGACGCGCGAGGAACTGACCCGCCTGGGAGACATCTGCCTCAAACACGGAGTTAAGGTAATCAGCGACGAAATCCATTGCGAGATTACCGCCCCGGGACTTTCCTACCAGCCTTTCGCATCCATTTCCGATGCATTTGCGCAGAACAGCGTCAGCTTCGTCTCCCCTACCAAGGGTTTCAATATCGCAGGAGTGCAGATAGCCAATATAATCAGTGCCAATGCCGATTTCCGTGCCCGTATGGACAGGGTAATCAACATCTGGGAGCATTGCGACGTGAACCAGTTCGGAATCGTTGCTTTGCAGGCCGCCTATTCCGACGAGGGCGCAACCTGGCTGGAGGAGATGAATTCCATAGTGCATCGCAATTTCACGGCCCTGCAGAAGCTTTTCGCAGAGCGTTTCCCTTCAGTGCGCGTGCCTGGACTCGAGGCCACCTACCTGCTTTGGCTCGATTTCACCGAGCTTTTCGGAGAAGGCGCAGGAAAAGTAGTGGCAGACTATCTGCTGGAGAATCAGCGGGTACGCATCAACGACGGAGCCATGTATGGCGGAACCAGCTGCTGCCGCATCAATCTGGCTTGCCCCGAGGCTACAATGAAAGAAGGCCTCCGGCGCATTGCCGAAGGCCTCCGGAATCTTCTCGGATAATCTTTAGAAGGTAAACTTCACAAGACCCTGCACGCGGTTATTGGTAACCCAGTGCAGTCCCTGGTCGTACAGACCGGTTTCGAGGTTCATACCCAGAGCCTTGTTGCCATACTGCACGCTGGTAAGCTCATATTCGAGACCAAGGGCCAGTTTGCCAAGGTTGTAGATTACAGTGGGAGTCAGGCGGTACATCTGGTTGAAATTATCGAAGCTGTTTCCGCTGAAGTAGAATCCGGTAGGAACGCCGGCACTTCCGTCAAGGGCTTCCTTGGTGCCGAAGTTCTTGGCATAGCCTGCGAAGAGTATTCCCTGGACCTTCTTTCCATACTTGAGGCTGAGCCAGCTGGAAGAGTTGCGGGTAGGAGTATATTCGCGGTTACCGTCGCTCAGGACCTTGCTCACGCCATATCCACCGTTAAGGTTGAGATGCTCGCCGCCCTCGGCATAGACAGTCTTGAACTTGACGCTGAAGAGGTCTTTGGCGTACTGGGCGTAGAAGAAAGGAATGAAGGTGGTGATGCGGTCGGTACGGAAACCCTGCGCATCCTTGAGTACAGGTTTGATGCTGAGCATATTGAGACCTGCGCGGAGGATGATGCCGTCCGTCTTGTAATTCACGCCGGCATAGAGTTCGGGAGTGCAGCCATACTTGATGTAGCTGGCGCTCTTTCCTTCAGGGCCGTTGGATGTGTACTGCATCTGCCAGAGGGCTGCGCCGGTAAGGCTGAAACCATCTCCGAGATTATAATCGACCTGGAACAGAGGAGTACGGGCGAAGGGGCCGAAGGGGGCACCGGTATTCAGGGAGAATACGTCGGGCATGTCAGCTGCCATGGGATGCCAGCTCTGGCCTGCCTTGAAGGTCAAGCCGTACTTGGAGGCGGTCACGAAAGCCTGGCGGAGGCGGAAGTTGGCGGTACCGGTCACCTTGTCGGTGCCGAGGCCGTTGAAGAAGTCGCCTTCCACGCGGGCGCCCATCTTCCAACCTTCGAACTCATATCCCTTTACCTCGATCCAGAGGCGGGAAGTAAGGGCTGCGAAACGGAAGTTAGGATACTCGTTTACATCCTCCACGACGACATCGCCGCTGGTATTGGTAATGGTCTCCACATCGTAAGGAACATATGTGAAGAAGTCCTCGGTGAGGCCTATCATCTTGTGGGAATCGTAGGCATAGAAATTACGGATGAATCCGTGGATTTCGATGCTCGGTTTGCTCTCCTGCGCAAATGCGGAGAGAGAGAGGGCTGCTAATGCAACGATGCTAAATATTTTTTTCATAATCAGGTGGTTAGGCAAAAGGGAAAAGTTTGGTGAGCCAGACGAATCCGAGGGCAAAGCCGACTATGCCGATAATGATACCGACCTTTGCCATATCCTTGGTCTCCACCAGTCCGGTAGAGGATGCGATGGCATTCGGAGGAGTGGAAATCGGGAAGAGCATTGCGATGGATGCGCAGACTGCGATGAAGGA
>JAILMV010000124.1 GCA_024692185.1 Bacteroidales bacterium
CCGGATGCGGCAGCGCTGCCGTGGTTGATAAGGGTGTAGATCAGGGCCGGCATTACCACGCCGCCGAATGCGGCTATGACCGGCATCATCGCTTTCTTGGGGGAGGAGAGCTCACCGTAGGCTATCTCCCGGCGGATTTCCAATCCTACCGTGAAGAAGAACACCACCATCAGTATGTCGTTGATGAACTTCTCCACCGTCATTCCGCGGGGGAAGAAGAGGTTTATGCTTCCGTCCGGGCTGGCGGCGTTGATGGTGAGGGTGGTTTCCAGGAAGGAGTGGTAGAGGTGCTTGGTGAAAGGCAGGTTCGCGAGTATCATTGCAATGATCACGCAGGCCATCAGCAGCACTCCTTGTGCCCAGGGTTGTTTTGTGAATTTTTTACGGCGTACGTCGAAGTTTCTAATACCTTTGTTCCAGGTATAAATAGGAATCAGTCTCATCAGAAAAGTTTTCCATTGAATTTGTCCTTGAGCCCTTGCAGCTCATCGGCCGTGGCCGGACGCTTGGAAGCGGCATCGCGCTCTGCCTTGAACTTGTCGGCGAGGCGTGCGAATTCTGCTTTAGTGTCGAGGGTGAAGGAACCGTCCTGAATCCATTTGAAGTAGGAGGATTCGGTTTTCCATACATCCCTTGCAAGGCGGCCTTTATGTTTGCCGAAATTGATGTAGGCCTCGCCGTCATCGCCAAGTATGAGATGGCCGGAGAAGTCGATGTATTTCTTTCCCACGAATGCTGCGAGCGACTTCACGTCGTTCTTGAGCACCTGCTCGCGGTACTTGTCGGGTTCTTTGTAACGGTCCAGCTGGGCCTTGAGGACTTCGAAGGTGGCAACGGTGTCCGCCTCTGCGGCGTGGGCGTTCTCGAAATCCTCGCCTCCGCAATAGAAACGGTAGGCAGCACGTAGGTTGCGGGGCTCCATGGCGTGGTAGATGTTCTGTACGTCCACCATAAGAGGCTCGTGCAGATTGACCTTGTCTATCTTGGAGAGCAGTTCCCTGGCTTCCGCCTTCTTGGCTTCGGGAGTGGACAGGGCTGCGATCCTGTTGCGGCAGTAAAGTTTTACGCGCTCGAATTCCTCTGCAAGCATGGGGAGGTCGAACCTCGCGGAGTTGAAACCGGCCAGGTCGCTGTCGTCCAGCCACTGGGCAACTTCGGCTGCAACGTTGATGAACAGGGGGCAGTCCTTGAGGTCTTCATCCTTTACGCCGTTCACCTTGGAGGCTTCCTCGCTGATGTGGCGCTGGCAATTGTTCTCGTAATCCCAGGGACGTATCTTCCAGGTCTTTATCTCAGGTTCGCTCTTGCCGGGGAAGGCTTTCACGAAGCTGAGTTCTATGATGGAGTCAGTCGGAATGTTGAGGCCCGTACTTTCTATGTCGAAGAACAGCAGAGGCCTCTTAAGATTCAGATCCATAATCGATTAGCTTACGATACCATGATCGGCATCAGGATGCCGCAGATCTTTTCGTTTTCGGCTTCTTCCTCCGAAGGAACTATCAGCGCGGCGCGGCGGGCGTCGGCGAACTTCATCACGACTGTCTCGCAGCTCATGTTGCCGAGAATCTCGATGAGGAAGGATGATTTGAAACCGATGGTGAGTTCTGCTCCGCTATAGTCGCATTCCAGCTTTTCGTAAGCTTCGGTGGCGAAGCCGAGGTCCTGAGCCGTGATTTCCAGCTGGCCGGGCTTGAGGTCGAACTTGATGTGGTTCGAGGCTTTGTTTGCGCATACTGCAACGCGGCGGACCGTGTTGAGGAGCTGGCTGCGGTCGATCCTCAGCACATTTGCATTGTTCTGGGGGATGACATCGCGATAGCGGGGATATTTGCCCGCAACCAGGCGGCAGACCATAAGGGTGTCCCCGAATACGAATTCGGCAGTGGTATTGTCGAACTTGACGGTGACATCTCCGCCGTCCTTATCGACGATGGACTTGAGGACGCCGGCGGGCTTCTTGTGGAGTATGAACGATGCTACCTGCTCTGCTTTGACTTCGGAGCTGGTGTAGCAGATAAGCTTGTGGGAATCCGATGCTACGAGGGTGGTGGATTCGGGAGCGATATCGAAGAAGATACCGTTCATGGCAGGACGCATCTCATCGTCGGCGGTGGCGTAGATGGTGCTTCCGATGCCGTCCACCAGGTTTGCTGCGGGAACGCTGATGCTGATAGCCTCGTCGCTGGCACCCTTGATTTCAGGGAAGTCCTCTGCAGGGAAGAAGGGAAGCGCCGAGTTACCGTTGGACCATACGCACTCGAACGAAGAATCGGAGGTGGTGCGGATGTTTACGGGCTGGTCGGGCAGGGCCTTGAAAAGATCGATCATCTGCCTGGCGGGTACGGCCATGCTGCCCTCGCCGTTACCTTCCACACTGACGATGGTGCGGAGCGTGAGTTCCTGGTCGGAGGCTGTGATTTCGAGCTTGCCATCCTTCAGCACGAAGAGGAAGTTCTCCAGGATGGTGAGGGTGGTTTTGGCGGGAATTGCCTTGGATACATCAGTCAAGGCTTTGAGCAATTCGGCACTAGAAACGTTGAATTCCATATTATCGTATTTTTTTTGTCTTTCTTATCCCGGACCTAAGGCTTTGCCTTCCGGCACGGGGCAAGTGCAAAGATACGAATTAAAGATGAAAAACTGGCATATCTTTTGATTTTTTAATAGACGTATCAATCCGAATATAATCGAAAAGTTATGAATAAAACTATGTTGACTATCCTCTCGTCCGTTCTGCTGAGCGGAATCGCCGCATTCGGCGTCGTAAAAACCACGGTTCCCGAATCGGAACCAGTACAAAGCACTACTACTTACTCTATCGATGGATCCGCCTACCGTACTGTCAATTTGGCACAGGACAACTGGCCGGATTTCACATATGCCGCTGAATCTGCAGTCGATGCGGTGGTTTTCGTAAAAGTTACCGTAAAAACTACGCAGCAGTATTTCAATCCTTTCGATTTCTTCTTCGGGAACCCCACCGAACCCCAGTCCCGCGAACGCGTGCAGATGGGGAGCGGCTCCGGCGTAATCATCCGCGAAGATGGCTATATAGTTACCAACAACCATGTGGTACAAAATGCCTCCGAAATCGAGGTTACCTTGAACAATAACAAGAGTTATCCTGCAACTGTCGTGGGGACCGACCCTGCAACTGATGTCGCCCTTATCAAGATCGAAGCAGACGGATTGCCCATCGTTCCCATCGGGGACTCCGACAAACTCCGCCTCGGGGAATGGGTGATCGCAATCGGTTCTCCCCTTGGAGAGGAACTCAGGGGCACCATTACCGCCGGCATCGTCAGCGCCAAAGGCCGTTCCATGCCCAATACCACAGGTGAATTCAAGATCGAATCTTTCATCCAGACCGATGCTGCCGTCAACCCCGGTAATTCTGGCGGCGCACTCGTTAACAAGGCCGGCGAACTCGTGGGCATCAACACCGCCATAGTATCGCAGACCGGCGCATATTCCGGCTATTCTTTCGCAGTTCCTTCCAATATCGTGAAGAAGATTGTCGGCGACCTCATCGACTTCGGCAGCGTAAAACGCGCAAAGCTCGGAGTAACAATGAGTCCCGTCAATGAAAAAATTGCAAATGAGATGAAACTTTCTTCTTTGGACGGCGTATATATTAACGAGGTTTCGAAGAGCGGAGCTGCCGACAAGGCCGGCGTAAAGGTAGGAGATGTGCTTATAGCAATCGATTCCACCGTCGTCAAGTCGCCCTCTGCACTTCAGGAAAAAGTCAACAGTTTCCACCCTGGCGACAAGGCAGTGTTGAAGATTGTACGCGATGGTAAGGTGAAGGAGCTTCCCGTGGTGTTCCAGGGTACCGAAATCATTACCGGAACAGTCGATGAAGACGGCGCTACAGCATTCTATGGAGGATATCTTAAGGATGCCGACAAAGACCGCCTTGCAGCCCTCAATTTGAAGAGGGGAGTGGAAATAGTTTCTGCCGGAAACGGAACATTGGCAAAGGCAGGAGCTACTGACGGAGTCATCATTCTCTATGTGAACGATGAGCCTGTGTCGAAACCTCGTGACGTGATTGATATTGCGTACCGGAGCAAACGGGCTATTTACATCGAGGGTGTGGACCCTGCAGGAAAGTCCGTCTATTTCGGCTTCGCCAAAGAATAGATTAATGAGACAGTTAAAGATTACCAAATCGATTACCAACCGCGAGAGCGCCTCGCTGGACAAGTATCTCCAGGAAATTGGACGCGAAGAGCTGGTTTCTCCCGAAGAGGAAGTTGAACTTGCACAGCGTATTCGCAAAGGCGACCAGGTTGCATTGGAAAAACTTACGAGGGCTAATCTCCGATTCGTTGTTTCTGTTGCGAAACAGTATCAGAATCAGGGGCTTAGCCTTCCTGATTTGATTAACGAAGGAAACCTTGGCCTCATCAAGGCCGCCGAGAAATTCGACGAAACCAG
>JAILMV010000125.1 GCA_024692185.1 Bacteroidales bacterium
AAAAAAAGTGAAAAAATATTTGGATAAATAAAAGCAAGTTTATACCTTTGCACTCCCAATCGGAGACTCGTTAGCTCAGTTGGTAGAGCACAACACTTTTAATGTTGGGGTCTCGGGTTCGAGCCCCGAACGGGTCACAAAAGAACTTTGAAAAGAATGCACCCTTAGCTCAGTTGGTAGAGCAACTGACTCTTAATCAGTGGGTCCAGGGTTCGAATCCCTGAGGGTGTACAAAAAAAGCAGGCTGAATGGCCTGCTTTTTTGTTTTATAACACTCTCTAAAGACTATCTGTCCAGAGTCTGGAGATGGCGTCGCTGGGCATGCGCCAGTCGCCGCGGGGCGAGAGGGATACGCTACCGACCTTAGGGCCGTCGGGGAGGCAGCTGCGTTTGAACTGCTGGCTGAAGAAACGCTTGTAGAAGGTCTTCAACCACTTGGATAAGGTCGCAGCATCATACTTGCCTTCAAAGGCCTTGGAAGCCAGGAAAAGCATCTTCTCGGGGCCGAATCCCCAGCGCATCACATTATAAAGGAAGAAATCGTGCAACTCATACGGCCCGACCACATCTTCCGTGACCTGAAGTATGGTTCCATCGGAAGCAGCGGGCAGAAGTTCGGGAGAGATGGGAGTATCGATAATATCCCCCAGCACATCCTGGGCACCGTCGAAATGCTCGGAGGCGGCAAAGGCCACCAAGGTGCGCACCAGAGTCTTGGGCACGGAGGCATTCACGCCGTACATAGCCATATGGTCCCCATTGTAGGTACACCAGCCCAGCGCAAGCTCGGAAAGATCGCCGGTGCCTATCACTATACCCCCCTCCTGGCCTGCAAGGTCCATCAGGATCTGCGTACGCTCGCGGGCCTGTGCGTTCTCATAGGTGGTATCGTGCTTGTCCAGGGAATGGCCTATATCTTCCAGATGGCGGGTCACCGAAGGGACGATGGATATCTCCCGGGACTCGATGCCCAGTTTCTCCATAAGCACGTCCGCATTGCCCTTGGTGCGGGAGCTGGTGCCGAATCCGGGCATGGTAACGCCTATTATGCCCTTGCGCTCGAGGCCCAGGCGGTCGAAGGCCAGGGCGGTAACCAGCAGGGCCAGGGTCGAATCAAGGCCTCCGGAAATGCCTATTATGGCCTTTTTGCAGCCAATATGCTCGAGACGGGTGCAGAGGCCCGTAACCTGGATGGACAGTATCTCGCGGCAGCGCTCGGCCAACCCCTCGCCCGCAGGGACGAATGGATGGGCTTCCACGGCCTTGTAGAGCTTCTTCCCGAAATCCGTGGGGAAGGATGCGCCGGCATCTACTATGGAATAGGCGGCGGACCTGTCGCCGAGGACATCGCGGAAGTTGGTATTCTTGGAACGGACGGTTTCGAGCCTTTCCACGTCGATGTCGGCGAAGATCATCGAACTTTCGCGGGAAAAGCGCTCGTTCTCGGCCTGCAGGGCCCCGTTCTCATATATCAAGGAAGATCCGGCCCATACCAGGTCGGTGGTGGATTCCCCGTAGCCGCAGCTGGCGTAGATGTAGCCGGCATTCAGGCGGGCTGAGGTAGAAGATACCAGCATCTTCCTGTAATCGTGCTTAAGGATGGATTCGTTGGACGCGGAGAGGTTGGCTATGATATTGGCCCCGGCAAGCGCCGCGTGGCTGCAGGGAGGCACGGGGACCCAGAGATCCTGGCAGATTTCCACGCCCACCACGGCCTTTCCGGCGCGGAAAAGCTGGGCTGCGCAAAGCCTCACGCTCTGCCCGGCATAGCTGATCTGCCTGTCGATGGAGGCACCGCTTTCGAACCAGCGCATCTCGTAGAACTCCGCGGAATTCGGCAGATAGGTCTTGGGAACTATTCCAAGGATCTTTCCTCCTTTGATTACCACGGCGCAATTGTAGAGCCGGCCGGCGCAAGGCACGGGGGCGCCCACAATCAGCATGGTACCGGAATGGATGGCGGCAGATGCTATCTCCTCCACCGCTTTCTCGGCCGATTCCAGCAACACTGTCTGGGAGAAAAGGTCCGCACAGCAGTAGCCTGTGGTACATAATTCGGGAAAAACCACCACAGAAGCACCTTCTTTGGCCGCTTCGTCGGCAAGGCTGATGATTTCCGCCGTGTTCTTATGGGTATCCGCGAGATAAACCCGAGGCGTCACTGCCGCAACCCGGATAAAACCGAAGTCCTTTTGGTCCATGGTTTGCATACGATATGTTTTAAATCAAGCAAATTTAGTTATTTTTGCATACATTTACTAAAAACCTAAATCAATGAACAGAGAAGAAATTCAAACAATTATCCCTCACAGGGCCCCGATGCTTTTGGTCGATGAAAGCAATTCCTTCGAAGACGGACACGTTGAATCCAAATACACCATACCTCAGGATGCCTGGTTCGTACAAGGGCATTTTCCCGGCTATCCGGTAGTTCCCGGTGTAGTCATGTGCGAGATTATGGCCCAGGGCAGCGTGCTTCTGATTCCCCGCGAAATGCTTCTGGACAATACCGCAATGTACGCCGGGCTCGACGACGTGAAATTCAAGAATTCCGCTTTCCCTGGCGACACCGTATGCGTTTCTTCCAAACTGGTGGACCTGCGTCCCCCTCTCGTAGTAGTGGAATCTACCGCCAAGGTGAATGGAAAGCTTTGCACCAAGGGCACGCTCAAGTTTTTCCTTGTGCCTAAAGAAAACCTCAAAGGAATCAAATAATGGATAAAGCCCCGATTGTATCCCGGAACTTGGTCATCAACAGCTACGAAGCCGACCAGTTTGCGCGACTCAAGACAGTCAGCCTGCAGCATCTGCTCCAGGAAATCGCATATAAAGGCTCCGACTTCTGCCAGTGCGGTCCGGATCTGATGAAATCCCGGAACCTGTTCTGGGCTCTCAACCGCATCCACTTCAATATAAGCGACTGCCCTTCCTGGGGCGACGAGGTCATACTCCAGACCTGGTCCCGCGGTCAGGTAGGCCCTCTGTGGCACCGTAATTTCCGCATGGTAAGGCCTTCGGCTCCGGATGTGCCCATTGTTCTGGGAACATCTGCCTGGACTGTCGTGGACGCTGCCGAGCGCAGTCTTTTCAGAGGAGAACTCGGATTCGACGAATCCTTCCACTACAGTGAGGACACGCTCCCCTTCTGCTCCAAGATCATAGTTCCCCGCGAACTGGAAAAGAAGGATGCAGGCAGCCACAAGGTGGTCTGGTCCGACATCGACACCAACGGTCACGCCAACAACTGCGCCTACACCCAGTGGGTACTCGACCTTATTCCCATCGAATATGTGAAGAGCCACGTGGTGAAGGATGTGCAGGTGAATTATCACCGCGAAGCCCATTATGGCGAAGAAGTCGCCTTCGAGCTTGCGCAGGAAGGCGATATCTGGTACGTCACCGGAAAAGCCGGCGGACTTGTATGTTTCGTTGAAAGAATCGAGTTTGCCTAGCAGTCCAAAGCTTCCGCAATAATTTCTATAGGATTGAGCACCTTCATACCGGTGCTCATTTCTATTTGCCACTTGCAGGTCTCGCAATCGGTGGACACCACGGCATCGGGAGTGGCCGAATGCCTGATGTCGTCGAAGAGCTTGGAACCTATCTCCTGGGAGAAAGGATAGTTCTCTTTCTTGAAGCCGAAGGTACCTGCGATACCGCAGCAATTCTGGTCCAGGGCGGTAAGCTCCACCCCCGGGATCATACTCAGCAAAGCAATGGAATAGACCTGCCAGCCCATCTTCTGCATATGGCAGGCAGTATGATATAAGACCTTCTTCTTGAAATCTTTACGGAATTTCAGCTTAAGTTCTCCTGAAGATATCCTTTCGTACAGCCACTTGGTGGCGAGCATCAGCGAATCGCGCACGTCGGCGTTCGGCAGACC
>JAILMV010000152.1 GCA_024692185.1 Bacteroidales bacterium
ATAGTCAGACACCCTGAATTCGGAAAGATCTATGCCTTCGAGGTAGATGGCTTCGGCAATCATTATCTGATGGACGACGCCAACGTGCCTTCGTTGCTGGCAATGGCTTATCTGGGCGACGTGGACATCAAGGACAAGATATATCGCAACACCCGCAAATTCGTGCTGAGTTCCAGCAATCCCTACCGTTTCGAAGGGCGCTACGGAATAGGAATAGGCGGCCCCCACATAGGCGTGGGCTACATCTGGCCCATGAGCGTGATGATGCGGGCCTTCACCTCCAGGGACGATGCCGAGATTAAGGAATGTATTATCCAGCTGATGAATACGGATGCCGGTACGGGCTTCATGCACGAGTCCTACAATGCCGACGACCCCAAGGATTTCACCCGCAGCTGGTTCGCCTGGGCCAACACCCTTTTCGGGGAGCTCATACTTAAGCTGATAGACGACGGGAAACTGGATCTGCTGAACTCCATCAATTGACGGCAGAGACCTTCAACACGGCAGTTTTTACGCGCTCGGGAACGCTTAGATATAGCAGTCCCGGGCGTTTTTCTTCCAGCTTCAAAGGCTTCCCGTCAAGCTTGGCTTCATAGTCGTGCGAAGGGTCCATGCAGAGTATGATGCTGGCCGTCTTGCCGGCTGCATCCTTGTCGAAGACCAGCTTGGCGCTGTAGCCCGTGAAGTCCGCGTCCATCCTGGGTTCGCAGATCATTATGTCGAAGCCGGTGCTCACGGTACCGAGGGAGTAATATGCTGAGAACCAATTGACTACAGGAGAGGACAGGCCGGAGAAATTATGCCAGCCCATGCCTCTTCCGGACTCTACCATGAAGTGCTCGTAGCACTGGTAGGTACGCCCGGTTTCGAGGGCCCAATTGTCCAGTGCGGTCATTGCTATCTTCTCTGCAAGTTCGGGCTTTCCGAGGTCCAGCATGCTCTTCCAGAGCACCAGCTGGTGGGGCATCCAGACGCAGCCGTTCCAATATCCGGCATGGGAATAATAGGGGGCGCTCTGGTCCACAGTGGAGATTCCTACCTTGGTCCAAAGCCTGGCGGGATCGAAGATGTGTCCCACTAATATATCTTCCTGCTCGTCCGTGCAGATGCCTGCCACGAGAGGGGAGACTCCGTCCAAACCCATGTTGAAATTCTCTCCGTCCTTATAGCGGTAGATGCCGTCGGGCTTGCCGGAGGTGTCGTGGGTCACATAGCCGAAATACTCGGATTCCGCATCCCAGGCATTGTCCAGGATGGCCTTGGACATCTTCGCGATATCCTCGTCGAACATCTTCACATCCTTCTTCAAGGACAGCCTCTTGGCGCACTGACGGAGAATCTTGGCCGCGCGTATATAGTAGGAAGTAGATACCAGCGGAGCTACGCTGGGATATCTTTCCGGGTGCTGGCGGAGGTCGATCTGGGGCGGGTAGTCATCCCATCCTCCGGAGTTGTAGAAGTAGTCCCAGGTGCGTACCAGGCCGGATTCCATCATCATCGTGGAATTGCTGTCATGCCCGCAGGCGAAGTTGTAGAAACGCTTCAGCCTGGGGTAGAGGAAGGCTAGCTGCTCCTCGTCCCCGGTCTCTCCCAGAATCTGGCTGAATGCCAGTATCTGTATGGGCAGGGGAGTGCCGTGGTGGATGAATGCAGACTGGCTGCCTTCTTCCGTTGTATAGGCGCGGATAATCTCGAAAGCTTTGACCGGATCGATGTCGGCCATGCCCCAAGCTATGAAACCTGAATCCCAGGTATACAGGGAGTTCCAGTTTTTGCCGGGTGCGAAATGGCGGATATAGCTACCCTGGGTATAGACCGGATAAACCACGTTCGTAAGTATGGTGGCCTGCATCAGCTGCCTTGCCAGGGCGTACTTCTCCGCTCCGGGAAGGAGCTTCTCCTGACGGTCCTCCGCCCGTGAAGCTCTTGCGGAATAGGCGGCTTCGTTCGTGCGGAAAGCTTCCAACTGGCCGCGGACTTCTTCCTTGCTGCCGCATACTATCAGGTTGAAGATGGTGGTATCCCGCCCGGGTGCAAGGCATACGGGGCGCTGGAAGGCGGAGGTGAAATGGCCCTTGCGGTTGCCTTTCATTACCCTGTCCACATGATTATGCACCTGGGTGCGTATGAAGAGGTCGGGGTCCGAACTCAGATACTGGACCACGTTGCTGTCATCGAAATTCCAGCCCACACCGTAATAGAGGGGGTCGGAATCGTATTTTATGATGTAGTGGCCCTTGGCTTCTTCCACTTCGGGAACCATGTTGAGGGGAGTCTTTTCTACCTTGGGATCGCTGCCCAGAAGCAGGGCGTCTATGAAGAA
>JAILMV010000166.1 GCA_024692185.1 Bacteroidales bacterium
TCGAAGATGTGGCTGAGGGCTATGGGGGTGTTCATGTCGTCGCAGAGGGCGTCGTAAACTCCTTCGAAGATGGCCTTGACCTCGGCGCTGGTGGCGGGGCAGCTGTCCGGAGCCACGGCCTCGGAGAGTTCTCCGTAAGGCAGGGCAGGGGCGTGCTTGCTTGCCATGGCGTAGAGGTCCTTTGCGGCCTGCATGACCTTCCTGTAGGCTTTCTCGGCCGCCTGCAAGGCTTCGTTGCTGAAGTCCAGAGTGCCACGGTAATGTGCCTGGAGGATGAAGAAACGTATGGTCATGGGGCTGTAGGCGCGCTCCAGCTTGGCATGGTCGCCGGCGAAGAGCTGAGGCAGGGTGATGAAGTTGCCCAGGCTCTTGCCCATCTTCTGTCCGTTGATGGTAATCATGTTGTTGTGCACCCAGTAGTGCACTCCCTGGGTTCCGCGGGAAGCCACGTTCTGCGCAATTTCGCATTCGTGGTGGGGGAACATCAGGTCCATACCTCCGCCGTGGATGTCGAACTCCTCGCCGAGGTATTTTTCGCCCATCACGGAGCACTCCAGGTGCCAGCCGGGGAAGCCTTCGCTCCAGGGGGAGGGCCAGTGCATTATATGCTCGGGCTCTGCCTTCTTCCAGAGAGCGAAATCCGCGGGAGCATGCTTGTCGCTCTGCCCGTCGAGGCTGCGAGTGCCTTCGAGGGTGTCGTCCAGATTGCGCCCGGAGAGTATTCCGTAGTGATGGTCTTTGTTGTATTTGGCCACGTCGAAATAGACGCTGCCGTTGCTGATGTAGGCATAGCCTGCCTCGAGTATCTTCTTGACGGCCTCGATCTGCTCCACTATGTGGCCGGAGGCACGGGGCTCGATGGAAGGCGGGGCCACGTTCAGCTGGCGCATGGACTCGTGATAGCGCAGGGTATAGGCCTGCACTACCTCCATAGGCTCCAGCTGCTCCAGACGGGCCTTCTTTGCTATCTTGTCCTCACCTTCATCCGCATCATGCTCCAGATGCCCCACGTCGGTAATGTTGCGCACATAACGGACCTTGTATCCGAGATGGCGGAGGAGCTTGAAAAGCACGTCGTAGGTCACTCCCGGGCGAGCGTGGCCGAGATGGGCGTCACCATAGACGGTGGGCCCGCAGACATACATCCCGACGTGTCCGGGATTTACCGGTTTGAATATCTCCTTGTTACGTGTAAGGGTATTGGTGAGGAAAAGTGTGCGCATATTAGTTCTTGAGCTGGTAGGTTATGGTAGTAACCACGCGAAGTTTCTTGATCTCGGGATTGTTCTCATCCTTGCTGTTGATGCTGAACTGGCCCTGGTCGGCGGCAATGATCTTGCCGAGCTTGCTGCCGGAGGTGCTGGCGAACTGGTTGGCAGTCTTCTGCGCGTTCGCGATGGCTTCCTCCATCATCTTGGGCTTCATCTCCTGGAAGGAAACGAAGGAATATGAAACAGGATTCATATAGCCGTCGTTGATGATGGCTATGCCCTGCTGCAGGAGTTCTCCCTGGCGGGAGATGAGCTCGCGCACCTTGTCCACGTTGCCGGAATTGACGGAAAGCACCGTCTTGATCTTGAAGCGGAAGGGGATGCGGTCTGCATTCCAGCGGTCGGTTTCATTATCGGTCACTACAGGAGTTCCTACGGAAATCTCTTCGTTCTTGATGCCGTTGGAGGTCAGGAACTTGCGGATTTTCTTTATTACAGCTGAGGAATTAGCGTAAACCTGCTGGAGATCGTTTCCGGTCTCGGCGGTAGTGATGGACCAAGTGACCTGGTCGGCGGGAACTTCTATCTCGGAAAGACCCTTGACGGTGACACGGCGGTCCTTGTTCGTGAAATTGTCGACAGCGGCCTTGAGCAGGAGGCCGAAAACCACGATGGCGGCAGCGACTATGCACGCCTCGAGTATCCTGGATTGTTTCATATTACAAATATAATAAAAAATAAGCCGCCCGTAGGTGGGCGGCTTAAATTCTGTCGGATGTCCTAGAGATCCATCAGCTGGTCCTGTACGGACTCGTCTTTGCGGCCCACCACTATATCCTGGTAGTCGGAAAGACCTGTACCGGCCGGAATCAGATGACCGCAGATGACGTTCTCCTTCAGGCCCTCGAGGTGGTCGACGCGGCCGCGGATGGCGGCTTCGCTGAGAACCTTGGTGGTTTCCTGGAAGGAAGCTGCGGAGATGAAGCTGTTGGTACGGAGAGCGGCGCGGGTGATACCCTGCAGCATCAGGCGTGCGGTTGCGGGTTCTGCCGGACGGGCGGTGAGGGGCTTGCGTCCCTGACGCTCGAGAGAGGCATTCTCGCTGCGCAGGTCACGTGCGCT
>JAILMV010000050.1 GCA_024692185.1 Bacteroidales bacterium
GAGGGAGATAGGGATGATGGCGATGATGGCTGCGATGATCAGGCTCCAGTTAGGATTACTCATCACGGACATTGCGGTGTTGTTCCATTTGACGGGAAGACCTACCCAGGCAGCATCCTTGACTGCGCTGAAGTCGCACAGGCCGAAGCAGGCTGCTACGATGTAGGAACCGACCACACCGAGGAGGATGGGGATGATCTTGATCATGCCCTTGCCCCAGATGTTGCAGACAATGATTATGGCGATTGCAAGAAGGGCGATCCACCAGTTCTGGTTGCAGTTGTTGATGGCGGAACCCGAGAGGATGAGGCCGATGGCGATGATGATAGGGCCGGTGACCACGGGAGGGAAGAAGCGCATCACTTTCTTAGCTCCGAATGCTGCGAAAAGACCTGCGAGGATGAAGTAGATGAGACCTGCGCAGAATACTCCGATGCAAGCGTAAGGGAGAGCCTGAGCCTGAGTCATGCCTCCGGCCATTCCCATCTGGACTACCGTTGCATATCCGCCGAGGAATGCGAAGGAAGATCCCAGGAAAGCAGGGACACGGAATTTGGTGCAGAGGTGGAAGATGAGGGTGCCAAGACCTGCGAAGAGCAGGGTTGCCGACATCGAGAGCCCTGTGATTACAGGTACCAAGACAGTGGCTCCGAACATTGCGAACATGTGCTGGAGCCCGAGAGTGAGCATTTTTCCGCGACCCAGGGTGCGAGCATCGTAGATGCCTTCAGTTTGTTTTTTCGTCATAATCTATTGTTTTTGATGGTTTCTATTCCCATTCAATGGTTGCCGGCGGTTTGGAACAGATGTCATAGACGACCCGGTTCACACCCTTGACCCCGCGTACGATGGTGTCCGATACTTCGGCCATGAAATCGTAGGGGAGGTGGACCCAGTCGGCAGTCATTCCGTCCACTGACGTAACGGCCCGCAACGCTATAGTGTATTCGTAAGTTCTTTCGTCTCCCATAACTCCCACGCTCTTGATGGGAAGGAGGATGGTGCCTGCCTGCCAGATCCCGTTGTAGAGATTCCAGCGCTTGAGGGCAGAGATGTAGATTGCGTCGGCTTCTTGAAGTATGGCCACCTTCTCCGGGGTGACCTCGCCAAGTACGCGGATACCGAGCCCGGGGCCCGGGAAAGGATGCCTGCCTAGGATTTCCGGGTCCAGGCCGAGGGCCGCACCGACGCGGCGGACCTCATCCTTGAAGAGGAGGCGGAGAGGCTCCACCACCTTGAGTTTCATATCTTTCGGAAGGCCTCCCACATTGTGGTGGCTTTTGATGGTCGCGGAAGCTCCGGGAACTGCGGAAGATTCTATCACGTCCGGATAGATGGTGCCCTGGGCAAGCCAGCGCACGTCCTGTATCTTCTCGGCCTCGGCATTGAAGACCTCCACGAAATCGCGGCCAATGGCTTTGCGCTTGGCCTCAGGCTCGGTGATACCTTTCAGGTCTCCGAGGAAGCGTTCGGACGCCTCCACTCCCTTCACGTTCAGGCCCATTCCCTTGTAGGAAGCCAGCACGGAAGTGAATTCATCCTTGCGCAGCAGGCCGCTATCCACGAAGATGCAGTGGAGCTGGGCGCCGATAGCCTTGTGCAGCAGCAGGGCGGCCACGCTGGAATCCACTCCGCCGGAGAGCCCGAGGACTACCTTGTCGGAACCTATCTGCTCGCGCAGGGAGGCCACCGTGGACTCGATGAAGCTGGCGGGGGTCCAGCTGCCGGCGCATCCGCAGATGCCCAGCACATAGTTGCGCAGAATCTGCTTGCCGAATTCGCTGTGATGCACCTCGGCATGGAACTGTATGCCCCAGACCGGACGGCCCTCCACCCTGAAGGCGGCGTTGGCTACCGATGCCGTAGATGCTATGACCTTATAATTGGAGGGGAGGGCGGTGATGGTGTCGCCGTGGCTCATCCATACCTGGCTCTCTTCCGGAATATCCTTCATCAGATCATCTCCCTTGTCCTTCACGCTCAGCTTGGCACGGCCGTACTCGCGGCTGCCCGAGGAAGTTACCTCGCCGCCGAACTTCCAGGCAAGCCACTGCGCCCCGTAGCATATTCCCAGTATGGGAAGATCTGCAGGTACGCCGCTGAGGTCGGGCTGGGGAGCATTCTCCGCACGGACACTCGAAGGGCTTCCGGAGAGGATGATGCCCTTGACGTCGGGAGATATGGCAGGAATCTTATTGAAGGGAACGATGTCGCAGTAAACATTCATTTCACGGATGCGTCTGGCGATGAGCATTGTGTATTGCGACCCGAAGTCCAGTATAAGAATCCTTTCCATTATCTGTTGTAATTAGGTGCTGGTTTGGCGATTATAAGATCGTGAGGGTGATTCTCGATGACACCGTTGGAGGTAATTCGGACGAATCGTGCGTTCCAGAGTTCCTCGATGGTGTGCGCTCCGCAGTAACCCATTCCGGAGCGGAGACCTCCGATCAGTTGGTACAGGATGTCGCCGACAGGGCCCTTGTAGGGAACCTTTCCGACGATGCCTTCCGGAACGAGCTTCATCGCGCCCGTCTGGAAGTAGCGGTCGCGGGAACCGGCTTCCATGGCGTCGATGGACCCCATTCCGCGGTAAACCTTGAACTTCTTTCCGTTCTTGAAATCTTCGATTACGTCGCCGGGAGTCTCGTCGGCACCTGCCAGGATGGATCCGCACATTACCGTGGATGCACCTGCGGCCAGGGCCTTCACGATGTCGCCGCTGTAGCGGAGACCGCCGTCGGCGATGATGGGAACCCCGTAAGGCTTGGCAGCCTCGGCTGCGTCGTAGATTGCGGTAAGCTGGGGAACGCCCACGCCTGCGACCACTCGGGTGGTGCAGATGGAACCGGGACCTATACCCACCTTCACTGCATCGGCTCCGGCCTCGATGAGGGCGCGGGTGCCTTCCGCAGTTGCAACGTTGCCTACCACGACGTCGATGCCGGGGAAGGCCTTCTTGATTTTCTTGAGAGCATTCAGTACTCCTTTGCTGTGGCCGTGGGCGGAGTCGAGCACTATTGCATCTACTCCGGCGTCCACCAGTAGGGAAGTGCGGTTGACTGCGTCGGC
>JAILMV010000045.1 GCA_024692185.1 Bacteroidales bacterium
TCAGCTCATCAAGCAGTATATGCTGAAAGGCTACGCCGTCAACCGCAATGCCGTGTCGGAACAGAAATATGAGGAACTCAAGAAGGCCATGGGGCTGCTGGAGAATGTTTTCAGCAAAGAACTGCTCCTCACATCCGACCAAGCGACGGATCTGTTCGATGTCATCCGGGACTATACCTATGCCCTGGATACGCTAGATGCCTACGACTATCAGAGCCTCAAGATAACGGACACAACCGCACCGGAACGCTTCCACGCCACATACGATAATGCTATGGAAGCGATCAAGAGTCTAAAAGAGAAGTTCGGTGCCAGCGACTTGTTCGGTGTCGAAAAAGACGCTTCCTTTCATAGTAGCATTGGCCAAATTTACCAAACCTGGGAAGGGAAAGACCTTTACCCCAGCATTGAGGAAAAGGCGGCCATGTTGCTCTACCTGGTTGTCAAAAACCACTCATTCGTAGATGGTAACAAGCGTATTGCCGCCACCTTATTCCTCTGGTTCATGCAGAACAACGGCATCCTTTATCGGCCGAACGGCACCAAGCGGATATCTGATGCATCCCTGGTGGCGCTCACGTTGATGATTGCGGAGAGCCATACTGAAGAAATGGACACCATCATCAAAGTTGTGGTAAGTCTGATAAACAGGAAGAATTAAGGGAAAGAGCGGGAAAGGGAACCTTTCTTCCATTGATGGTCTTTAGGGGCAGATTCTAGGGTCAGTATATATTTAATATACCGCCCTATCTGCCCCGCCATCAAGACCAAGTGCAATTCCATCCTCACTTTCCCCCCTCATATAGGATTTCGAGATTCGGATCTGCAAGGCGATATGCGCCATCTTCACTGATAGTCAGTACGGTTCCGGTCAGATCTTTTATATAGTTCTTCGCCGTTCGCTCTGATACGTTCTTCCCCCCTATCTGAGCGACATTGTTCGACAGTTTATATACGAGGTCGTTATACCGGATCGTTTCTCCAGGACGAAGGATCTTCATTACAGTCTCCCGAGCCATTTTGAACTGACGCTTCTCCTCCTTATGGTCCACTGTCGGAGTGTACTCGACGAGCATCCCAATCTCGGGATCGAGCCTGAAGGGTCCCGGGGCAGCAAGCCCCGCAAGACAGCCAGTGCACTGTCCGGCCCCTCCACGCCCTCCTCCTCAGCGAAGCTCTCGACAAGAACTACATTGACCTTACCGACGATTCCTTAGCAATCGCTGCTAATCAATACTACGGAGACCATAGCTCCAGACTCCACCGCCTCAAGTCCTGGTATTACCTTGGCCGCATCCGCTTCAACGCGGGCAATTACGCCGAGGCTGTCATCAGCTACAACAAAGCCTTGGAATACGCAGAAGCCCTTAACAGCTCCCACTATATGGGTTTAATTAATAGGGAGATAGCAAATGCATATGACAGTGTCTGGGATACTTTTCATGCTACTGAGAGGTTGCGAGAATCTGTTCGTGCTTTTCAATCCGCTAATGAAGAGACTTACGCTGCTTATAGTGAACTGGCACTTGCTTCTTGTTTATTGAAACGCTGGATTCTACTACCAATCGCAACACCCCTTAATCCAGCCGATATAATAAGAAAAAATAGAAATAACCTCTACCAATCAACAAATTCCTGATAACAACTCCATATATTCCTCGGATTTAGGAAGCCGTTGGAATATTTAAGATTGTATGGTATCTTTGACTTTTGAAGTGTGTTGCACTTGTAATTTGATTTCTCCGAACTGATACAACATGAAAAAAGTACTTTTCACATTCTGTTGCTTCTTCTTGGCGCTCCTTTGCGCGCGCGCTCAGTCTCCTTTCGAAGCTGCTCAGCAGGGAGGAGAGCCTAAGGCTCCCGAACTTGAATATGTCGTACGTCTCCACGTGACGCTTGATCCAGCCTTTTCGGTAGGTGACACGGGGAAGGGAGTTAAGACAGTGATCCCTATCACGGGGGGTACCTTTGAGGGTCCCGACATCAAGGGAGAAGTGCTTCCCGGCGGTGCTGACTACCAGATGCAGTTCGACGGCAGAACCGAGATCGAGGCCATCTATTGCATCCGCACCGATGACGGAATCAGCATCCACGTACGCAACTGCGGCATCATCAAGATGGGACCCGAAGGTATGTATTTCCGTTGCGCTCCAAAGTTTGAGGCTCCCAAGGACAGTAAATATGCCTGGATGAATGAGAGCCTGTTCCTTTGCCAGCCCGGAATGGGTCCTGCCGGCGGTATCAACTTGGATGTCTGGAGAGTGAAATAACGTACTGAATAATACAAAGAACTATGTTAAACTATTCCGTTATCGGAACAGGCGCCATAGGAGGCTTCTATGGCGGACGGTTGGCACACGCAGGGCGCGCGGTGCGCTTTCTGCTGCACAGTGATTATGAATACGTCAAGCAGTATGGGCTCCGGGTGGACAGTTGTGACGGAGACTTCGTCCTTCCGCAAGTCGAGGCCTACAACAATGTCGAGGATATGCCGCAGTCGGATGTCATCCTGGTTGCCCTTAAGTCGGTAAACAATCACGACCTTCTTCCAAAGCTGCTCCGCCCCTTGATTCACGAGGATACCACTGTGGTACTCATCCAGAACGGCATCGGACTGGAGGAAGACCTGCAATCCGTTTTCCCGGGACTGCATATCGTTGCAGGCCTTGCATTTATCTGCTGTGCGAAAGAGGGTCCCGGACACATCCATCACCAGGATTTCGGCCCAATCAACCTGGGCAACTATTCTTGTCCGGATGGTCGTTTCAAGACTCTGCTTTCCGATATGCAGGACGCAGGTCTTAAAGCTGCCCAGGTACCATACCTGGAGGCAAGATGGAAAAAGGCTGTCTGGAATATGCCCTTCAATGGAATGACGGTTGCACTCAACACTTCTACAGACAAACTGCTGAACACACCGGCTACTCGCCAGCTTATCTACGACCAGATGTTGGAGGTAATCGGTGCTGCGCAGGCACTAGGTGTAAGCACGTTGACAAGCGAGTTCGCCGATCAGATGATGACCACGACCGACCGTATGGTCCCGTACAGCCCGTCGATGAAACTCGACTTCGACAACGGCCGTCCGATGGAGATAGAATATCTGTATTCCCGACCCATCGCTGAAGCCAGGAAAGCCGGCTTCGAGATGCCAAAACTAGCTATGCTCGAAGCCGAACTGAGGTTTATCGGAGAATCCGATATCTGGGCATAAATAGGCTCGTTTTCTGCTTGATCTGCCTTCAGATTTCTTTTTAAGCACAAATTACCCTATTCTGTTCCTAAAAAACCGCTGAATCCTATCCTCAAAGCGTTGTATTTGAAAATAGGATCCAGCAGGTCAAATCCAGTCTTGTATTAGAATCTGAATCCTATCGCCGGATTCAGCATATACTCGCTGTCGCCAGCAGCAGGAACAGCTATGAAGTTAATGCCAAGCGATAGGCCGAAACCACGGGTCAGGCCCAGGTCAAAACCGATTTTGGGGCAGAGGTAGGGGCGCAGGCTGTGGTGCCGATAGACGTCGCAGGCAGGTGTGCCGATCTCGTATGTTCCGCCTGCCTCCATACCGACATAGAGAGAACTCAACGACTTGCCAAGCTTGAAATAATGGATATAATCGGCATAGAGTGGAAGAGCCGTAGCCATAGGCCCCTTCTCTTTCATTCCTCCCTCATCCGCATTCTTATGCCAGTGGTAGACATAGTGCATTCCACTGCCTATACCAAGATAATTCCCTCGACTGAAACGCCACCCCAGAGACAGGTCGGATGTGAAGTGTGACTGCCATCCAATACTTGGACCGCTGCCCTTGACCATACCCTGAAAATGACCGTCATTGCCGGCTGAAACTGCCGGAGAAAAAGCGGCTATGATAATAACTGAAGCCAGAAAAGATAAAAAGCGTTTCATAAGTGTATTGCACTCCTAATAGAATTCACCTAATAGATGCATCTAAACAGGATAACGCTGCAATTTCTTTTGTAAATAACGATGCTGGATCAATCTCAAACTGCGAGGAAGGAATAACGCTTAGGAATGCGGAGGGGCCGCAGGAGGCGGGTCAGACCTCCCGCAGGAGGATCGTGGAGTCCCCGGGAGTCCTCCTGCGCAGCCCGCACCGCGTCTGGAGGGCCTTTCCCGTCGCGCAGGAGGAATGTGGAGCCCCCCGGAGTCCTCCTGCGCAGGCCGTACCACGTCTGGAGGCCCTTTCCCGTCGCGCAGGAGGATCGTGGAGTGCCCGGGAGTCCTCCTGCGCAGGCCGTACTACGCCTGGAGGCCCTTTCCCGTCGCGCAGGAGGACCGTGGAGTGCCCGGGAATCCTCCTGCGCAGGCTGCACCGCGTCTGGAGGGCCTTCCCCGTCGCGCAGGAGGAATGTGGAGCCCCCGGGAGTCCTCCTGCGCAAGCCGTACTGCGTCTGGAGGGCCTTTCCCCCCGCGCAGGAGGATCGTGGAGTCCCCCGGAGTCCTCCTGCGCAGTCCACGGAGGGGCAGAACGGGAACGAAAAGGGCGAATCTGTGCCGAGAAAGGCCGCGGAAGGGCGGAACGGGAACAAAAAAGGGCAAAACTGTGCCGGGAAGAGGAGCGGAGGAGCCGCGGGAAGGGGCGCGCCGAGAGCGCGGAGGGGCCGCAGCAGGGGCCGGCTGCTGGAGGAGCCGGCCGGGGCGGG